>NZ_JBVJHZ010000017.1:0-111591 GCF_055586545.1 Glycomyces sp. NPDC050141
CCCCCCCCCCCCACCCCCCCCCCCCCCCCCCCCCCCCCCCCCCCCCCCCCCCCCCACCACCCCCACCCCCCCCCCCCCCCCCCCCCCCCCCCCCCCCCCCACTTGCGGGCGGCACGCTACGGTGTCGGGCGGAATCCGTAGGTCGCCCCGGAGAGCGCCTGGAACTCGGCGGTCGTCCCGGAGTCGAGCACCTTCGTGTTCGTCGTGCTGCCGTCGAGCACGGCCGACCGGACGCCCACGTTCGCGACGTGGTGGTTCATCGCCAGGTAGTTGCCGCTCCCCGACTTCACCAGGACTACGGTGGGCACCGCCCCCGAGGGGGTGATGGAACCGGAGGGCACGTCGTACGTGAAGTGGTTGCCCGTGACGGTGTTGCCGCTGCCATTGATGTGGACCAGCCCGAACAGGTCGTCGGTCGTGAGCGGCACGCTCTGGAACGGGCCGAACGATTCGCGGTTGCGCAGGAAGTGGTTCGCGCCGATGAGGTTGCTGCGGCAGTCGCCTTCGAGGGTCACCATGCCGGACGAGAACGAGTGGAGGCGGTTCGCCGAGACGGCGCTGTCGTTGCAGTTCTTCAGGTGCACTGAGCTCTTGCCGCGCGGGAAGACGTTGTTGCCCGACACGACGAGCCCGAAGTGCCCTTCGGCGAAGAGCGAGAATCCCGCCGGCCCCGCGCCGAGGTGGTTGCCGTTGACCATCGTGGCCTGCCCGGAGCCCACGAGTTCGACGCAGCTGCCGCACTCGGCGATGAAGTTGCCGTTGAGCTGCAACGCGTCGACGCCGGTGAGGACGACCCCGCGTTCGAGGTAGACCAGGCCCATGCCGGCGATGCGCAGCGAGTCGGTGTCGCTCGTGGAGCGCACGCCGGTCTTGCCGTTGCGGTAGCTGTTCTGGTCCGGGGTGAACGAGAGCCCGTCCAGGCAGAAGTCGACCAGTTCGATCGAGCTCAGGCGCGGCGACCCGCTGCGGCTGATGAGGATCGCCTCCGCGTTCCCGTCGGTGTTCTCGACCTTGATGCGGCTGCCGCCGGGCCAGACCTCCCACCAGCCGGAGGTGTCGCCGCTGTTGTAGCGGATGCTCGAGGAGGTGAACCCGTGCCCGGAGCCCTTGATCTGCAGGTAGCTGATGTCGATGACGATGCGGGTCTTCAGCGAGTAGTCGCCCGGCGGGATGTAGACGACGGCGCCGGGCTTCGAGGCCTGGTCGGGCTGGTTCGCCTTGATGTCGGCGATGATGCTGTTCACGACGGCGCCGATGTCGGTGTACGCGGTCGTGCCGGGGCTGCCGGGGATGGTCCAGGTGGTCACGTCGTAGATGGTCGAGGGCATAGCGGTCTCCGCTTCGTCGAGGTCGATGCTGTATGCGGGGCGGCGGTCTAGTTAGACCACGCCGAGGAGCGTGCGGTGCGGTCGCTCCTGGGGTGCGGCCTCCTGCGCGGGGGCCGGTTCAGCGCGGGCGGGCCGCGGCGCGCCGAGCGCCGCGAGGACGCCGCTGGCGCCCGCGGCGAGGATGAGGGTGCGGCGGTTGAGGCCGGTCGCTCTGGCGCTCATGGTGCTCCGTCTTCGTTGAGGGGGCGGGGAGCCAAATGGATTTGGCATCGTGTCGGACTGATGTTAGGTCTGGCCGCTTCACGAGGCAATGCGCCAAACGATTTTGGCGAAATTTTTTCAGTGTTTGGCATTGACAGCCGCTGATCCTGCGACGCAGACTCGTGCCAGAACGTTTTGTCAAAACGTTTTGTCACCCACGCCTACGGTGGCCCCTCGCACGTAGCAGTGCTGCTACAAGAACGGAGTCGAAGTGATGTCGCTTCGCGATACCAGCGGTCGTGTCCGGACCGCAGCCCTCGCCACCGCCGCCGCGACGGCGGGCATGCTCGCGCTCTCGAGCTGCGGCGCCGGCGGCAGCGCCGCGGCGGACGAGCTCACCGTCGTCGTCGAGGGCGGCGGACTGGCGGAACTGCAGCCGATCGCCGACCTCTACAAGGAGCAGACGGGAACGACGGTCACCCTCGTCGAGCTCCCGTACGACGGCCTGTACGACCGCGTCCAGTCCGAGCTCGGATCGGGCAGCGTGTCCTTCGACGTCGCCGCCCTCGACGCGATCTGGCTGAGCGCGTTCGCCGACGGCGTCTCGCCCCTCGGCGACCTGTTCACTGAGGACGTGAAGGCGGACCTGTTCCCGGGCCTCGTGAGCGAGGCGCAGGTCGGCGGCGAGTTCGTCGGCATGCCGGTCTTCACCAACACCGAGATCCTCTACTACCGCACCGACCTGTTCGGGGACCCGCAGAACCAGGCCGACTTCGAGGCCGAGTACGGCTACCCGCTCGCGCCGCCGACGACCTGGGAGCAGTACCGCGACGCCGCGGAGTTCTTCACGCGCGACACCGACGGCGACGGCCAGATCGACCTCTACGGCACCGATGTCAAGGGCGCCGTAGAGACCGAGTGGCTCGCCACGGTCTCGCAGACCGGCGAGGAGCACATGGTCCTCGACCCGGAGACCGGCGAGGTCCACATCAATGACGCCGAGCACCTGGCGGCGCTCGACTACTACACGAGCCTGCTGCCGTACGCCCCCGCCGGGTCGGCGCAGCTGGACTGGGCCGGAGCGCAGAACCTCTTCTACCAGGGGCAGCTCGCCATGATGCGGTTCTGGGGCCACGCCTACACCCAGACCCCGGACGACTCGCCCGTCGCGGGCCAGATCGGTGCGGCCCCGATGATCGCGGGTGCCGGCGGCGTCGCCGGGGTGCCCGGCGCCTGGTACCTCTCCGTGCCCAAGGCGGGGACGAAGCAGGAGCTGGCGAAGGACTTCATCGCCTTCGCCTACGAGCACAACGAACTGTCGATCGACACGCCGCTCGGTCTGGCCGCGCGCATCTCGGCGTTCGAGTCGCAGGCGGGCGTCCCCGGCAGGGAGAACTACCCCGCCATCCTCGAGACGCTCAACGCTCCGGCCACCCGCGCCCGCCCGGCGACCCCGCAGTGGCAGGAGATCGTCGACACCGTGCTCACGCCCATGCTGCAGAAGGCCGTCGAGCCCGGGGCGGACAACGCCGCCCTGCTGAAGGAGGCGGAGGCGCAGATCGAGGCGATCCTCCAGTAGCCGCTCCGCATCGGTGGCCGCCGCTCGGAGCGGCGGCCACCCCGTCCGACTAGAAAGACCCTCCACTGTGCGTGTCACCGATCGCCGGTTCGCCCTGCTGCTCATGGCGCCGGCAGCCCTCTTCCTCGCGGCCTTCGTGCTCTGGCCGCTCGTCCGGTTCGTCTCGAACGCCTTCTACGACATCTCGCCGATCGCGGGCGGACCCCGCACCCCGGTCGGCCTCCAGAACTTCATGGAGGCGTTCGCCTCGGCCTCGTTCCAGGGCGCGTCGCTCCGCACGGTCGTCTACACGGTCGTCGTCGTCGCGCTGGAGTTCGCGCTCGGTCTCGCCGTCGCACTGATCTTCGCGGCACTGGGCCGGCGCTCGACCGTGTTCCGCACGGTCTTCATGTACCCGTTGATGATCGCGCCCGTCGTGGCCGGGCTGCTGTGGCGGTTCCTGCTCATCGACAACTTCGGCATCGTCAACGAGCTCCTCTTCCGGGCCGGCGTCCTCAAGAGCTCGAGCCAGGTCGGCTGGCTGAGCGACCCGACGATCGCGCTCTTCTCGGTCGCCCTCCCGGACGTCTGGCTGACGACCTCGTTCATCACCCTCGTGCTCTTCGCCGGACTGCAGACCATCCCGGGCGAGATCCTGGAGGCCGCCCGCATCGACGGAGCGCGGTACCCGACGATGCTGTTCCGGGTGATCATCCCGCTGCTGCGCCCCGTGATCGCCGTCGCGCTCATCGTGCGCGGCATCGACGCGGCCCGCGCGTTCGACATCATCCTCATCCAGACCAACGGCGGTCCGCAGGAGAGCACGACCACGCTCAGCCTGCTCATCTACCGCACCATGACCCGCTACGGCGACATCGGACTGGCCAGCGCGATGGGCACGATCTACCTGATCGGGATGCTCCTCGTCGCGGCCGTGGCCGTCATGGCGATCTGGCGGCCGGGGGAGGCCCGATGAACGGCCTCGAGACCCGTCGCCGGTCGACGAAGGCGATCCTCTGCGTCCTGCTCGCAGTCATCCTGGTGCTGTACGGCTTCCCGTTCATCTACCTCCTGCTCACCTCCTTCAAGCCCCCGAGCGAAGCGATCGCGGTGCCCCCGTCGGTGGTCCCGCACGCGTGGACGCTGGAGAACTACATTGCGGCCCTGACGAAGGAAGGCGTCGCTCCGGCGCTGATCAACAGTGTCGTGACCGCAGTGCTCAGCACGCTGATCTCCCTGGTGCTCGCGGTTCCGGCGGCCTACGCGGTCACCAGGTACCGCACGCCGAGCGGCCGGGTGTTCGTGCTCGCGGCGCTCGTCACCCGGATGGTGCCGACCATCGCGATCGGCGCCCCGCTGGTGGAGACGATGCGCGCCTTGGGGATCGGCGACACCTCGTTCGCCCTCGCGATCGCCCACACGACGATCTCGCTCCCGCTCTCGATCTGGCTCATGGCGAGCTTCTTCGAGGCCGTCCCCGACGAGCTCGAGGAGGCCGCGAAGATGGACGGTGCGTCGCGGCTCGGGGCGCTCTGGCGGGTCGTCCTGCCGGTGGTGTCCGGCGGCCTGGCGGTGACGGCGATCTTCGCGTTCCTCGCCTCTTGGAACGAGTTCCTGTTCGCGCTGCTGCTCACCTCGGTGCGCGCGCAGACGACGCCCATTGTGATCGCGAACTTCCAGACGCAGTTCGGGCTCGACTGGGGCGCCATGACGGCGCTCGCCGCCGTCTACTCGCTCCCGGTCATCCTGCTCACCCTCACGCTCCAGCGCCACATCGTCGCGGGCCTGACCCTGGGCGCGGTGAAAGGATGAACGGACGCAACCGAAGGCGAGCAGGCAGGAGACGACAGTGGCGGTGAACGGAGTCGGCATCCGGGACGTGGCCCGGCTGGCCGGGGTATCGATTACTACGGTGTCCCATGTCCTCAACGACACGCCGCAGACCCGGGTCTCGGCGGAGACGCGGGCGCGGGTCCGCGAGGCGGCGGCCCAGCTCGGTTACGGCCCCAACCGGGCGGCGCGGGCGCTGCGCACCAACCGGTCCGGACTGATCGGACTGCTCAGCGAGGAGATCGCGACGACCCCGCACGCGGGCCGGATCATCCTCGGCGCGCAGGAGGCGGCCCGTGCCCACGACCTGACCCTGGTCATCGTCAACACCGAGCGGGAATCCAGCGGCGGCTCGCACGAGGACGACGTCGCAACACTGATCGACCGGCAGGTCGAGGCGGTCCTGTACGCGACGATGTACCACCGCGAGATCGCCGTTCCCGCGAACCTCCGCGGCGTGCCCGCGGTGCTGATCGACTCTACCGACCGGGACGGCGTCGTGCCCGCGGTCGTCCCCGACGAGGTGGGCGGCGCGGTCGCCGCCGTCACCCACCTCGTCGAGGCCGGTCACCGGCGCATCGGGTTCCTCAACAACGACGACGACGTGCCGGCCACGCACGAACGGCTGATCGGCTACAAGAAAGTGCTGCACCGGCACGGCATCCCGGTCGACGAGCACCTGATCCTCCAGGCGCCGTCGGAGACCCTGCCCGGCTACGCGCTCGCGCGGGAGGTGCTCGCCGGGCCCGACCGGCCGACCGCCCTGTTCTGCTACAACGACCGGATGGCGATGGGCGCCTACCGGGCCGCGGCCGAGCTGGGCCTCGACATCCCGCGAGATCTGTCCATTGTGGGCTTCGACAATCAGGAGCTCATCGCCGCGAACCTGTTCCCCGGCCTCACCACGGTGGCGCTCCCGCACTACGAGATGGGGGAGTGGGCCGTCGAGAAGCTCGTGCACCTGCTCAGCGGGGACACCGAGCCCGACCCCGGCGGTCCGACCCGTCTCCACTGCCCACTGGTCGTCCGCGGTTCCGTCGCCGCGCCCCGAGAGCCCTGAAAGGCCTGACAACATGCTTCGACTCGCCTCATCTTGGGTGTGGGACTTCTGGATCGCCGACGACGGCGACCGCTACCACCTGTTCTTCCTGAAAGCGTCCCGGGCGCTCCTCGATCCCGACCGGCGGCACTGGCGCGCCGTGATCGGCCACGCGACCTCGACCGACCTGACGACGTGGACCGAGCACGCCGACGCGGTCATCCCGGACGACGCCCCCGCCTTCGACGACCTCGCGACCTGGACCGGGTCCGTCGTCCGCGACGACGACGGCCGGTGGCGGATGTTCTACACGGCGGTCAGCCGCGCCGAAGACGGTCTCGAGCAGCGGATCAGCTCCGTCGTCTCCGACGACCTCTTCACCTGGCGCCGCGAACCCGAGCGGCAGGTGCTCGAACCGGACGCCCGCTGGTACGAGACGGCCGCGACCCGGCAGTGGCCGGACCAGGCGTGGCGCGACCCGTGGGTGTTCCGCGACCAGGACGGCTGGCACATGCTGACCACCGCGCGCGCGAACCGCGGCGCGGCGGACGACCGGGGCGTGATCGGGCACGCGACCTCACCGGACCTGGCCCACTGGACCGTCCAGCCCCCGCTGTCCGAGCCGGGCGCCGGATTCGGGCACATCGAGGTGGTCCAGACCGCCGTCGTCGACGGCACCCCGGTCGGGCTGTTCTCCTGCCTCGGTTCCGAACTGGCCCGAGGCCGCCGGGACGGGGACCCCGTGGGCGGCGTCTGGGCCTTCCCGATCGACTCGATGACGGGGCCGTTCCCGCTGGGGGAGGCCTACCGCATCACCGACGAGCGCCGCTACGTCGGCCGGCTCGTGCAGGACCGCAAGGGGCAGTGGTGCTTCCTGGCGTTCCGCAACACCGAGGACGGCGACTGGATCGGCGAGATCACCGACCCGCAACCGGTCCGATGGGTCGACGGCCGACTCGCCATCGACGAGACGGCCCAGCCCGAGACCGTCCGGCCCGAGACACTGCCGGAGCGAACCTCCACGCCGACTGCCAACTACTACGACGTCACGCAGTGGCCCGTCGGCAATGCGGCCGAGGACGTCGGCGAGGTGCTCAACAGCATCATCGCCGATATCAAGAGCCGCCAGAAAGCCACCGACGAGCACGACGGCGGCAAGCCCGGAGCGGTGGTCTACCTGCCGCCCGGGGACTACCGCCTCCGCACGCAGGTGCTGATCGACATCAGCTTCCTGCGGATCGAAGGCGCCGGACACGGGTTCACGTCGTCGAGCATCCGCTTCAACGTGCCCGAGGACGAGTGGCCGGACCTGCACGAGCTGTGGCCCGGGGGCAGCCGCATCCTCGTCGACCTGCCCCCGGGGGACGAGGAGGCCGCGGGCGCGGCCTTCCTCGTCGCACGGAGCGGGAACCCGCGGATCAGCTCGGTCGAGTTCGCGGACTTCTGCATCGACGGGCTGCACTTCGCCGCGGACGGGTCGGGGCTCGACCCGGAGAACACCTACATCAACGGCAAGAGCGGCATCCATGTCGCGGACGCCAACGACTCGTTCCGCATCAGCGGCATGGGCTTCGTCTACCTCGAGCACGCCCTCACCGTCTACAACGCGGACGCGCTCTCGATCCACGACAACTTCATCGCCGAATGCGGCAGCTGCATCGAACTGCGCGGCTGGGGCCAGGCCTCCAAGATCACCGACAACCTGATCGGGGCCGGTCCGGGCGGCCACTCGATCTACGCGGAACACCATGGCGGGCTCTTGATCACCGCGAACAACGTCTTTCCCCGCGGCGCAAGCAGTGTCCGCCTCGAAGGGGTGACGAGGTCGAGCATCACCGGGAACCGGCTGCACTCCTTCTACCCCGGCATGGTCGTACTGGAGGGCAGCTCGGAGAACCTGGTCGGCTCGAACCACTTCCTGCGGGACCATGAACCCTGGGCCCCCTTCTTCGGGGTCGACAACGGACTCGACGACGACTTCGGGCTGCTCCACGTCAGCGGCAGCGGCAACTCGGTCATCGGGAACCACTTCTCCGCGATCGTCGACGCCGACAGGGTCCGCCCGGCGGGAGCGGCGCCCGTCATCATCCGCCTGAAGGCGGGGGAGGCGAACTACGTCGCCACGAACCACGTCGTGTCGATGGACGTCCGCGGCAAGGCGAACGACTCCGCCTACGCGGCGCAAGTGGACGCCCTGCTCGCGACCGATGACGCGGAGCGCCTCGCGGTCACCACCGTTATGTGCGATCCGCAGTCGAAGCGGAACACGGTCCTCGATTCGGGGACCGAGGGCCAAGTCCGCATGGATAGAGCGGCGAACGCCTTCCGTGCACTCCCGGCCGTCCCCGGTTAAGTGCCTCGGGCGGGTGTAGTTAGACTCCCCTACATTTTGTTAGGCGAGCCTAATTCATGGAGTGATCAGGGTGCCGAACCGAACCCGCCCCGGCCGGGATCTGAATGCCGACCGGCCGCCCGGGATGCCCCGGGCGGCCGAACCGGAGACCTTGGAGGCCTTCGGCATCGAGTCCTGGGACCGGGATTCGGCGGCGCCCCTGGTCAGGCCGATCCCCGGCGACCCCGGGCACCGCGCGGTGACCTTCGTCTGGCGCGGTACCCCCTCGTCCGAGGTGAGGCTCCTGGCGAACAAGCTCACCCAGGGCGCGCGCGCCGCCGTCATGGCACCCTGTCCCGGGACCGACCTGCGCTGGCAGACCTTCCGGGTCCGGGCCGACTGGCGCGCCTCGTACTGCTTCGAAGTCGACGGCGAGACCGGTCCCGACCCGCTCAACCCCGTGATCTGGCTGGGCCGCAGCATCGCCGACGTCCCGGGGCGGCCGCGCTGGCTCGACCCCGGGCCGGTCCGCCACACGCTCACCCGCGACGGCGACCTCACGCTCTACGAGCCGACCGGCGGCGCCGAGCAGACCCTCCTCATGCTCGACGGCGAA
Organism: Glycomyces sp. NPDC050141; assembly: GCF_055586545.1. Lineage (NCBI taxonomy): Bacteria > Bacillati > Actinomycetota > Actinomycetes > Glycomycetales > Glycomycetaceae > Glycomyces > Glycomyces sp. NPDC050141. Next base: position 8,905 of record NZ_JBVJHZ010000017.1, read on the forward strand.
CGCTGGAAGGCCGACCTGCCGACCCTCCTCGACAACCTCATCGCCGCCCGTGCCATCCCTCCACTCAGGGCGGTCATGGTCGACGCCGGGGACACCCGCACCGCCGACTACACCTGCGACCCGGCCTTCGCCGACCGGCTGGCGGCACTCGCCCCGGGGCCGTGCGCCATCGCGGGACAGAGCTTCGGCGGCCTCGCCGCCGTCTACGCGGCCAGCCGCCACCCCGGGCGCTTCAGCGCCGTCATCAGCCACTCCGGCTCCTTCTGGTGGCCCAACGCCCCCGAAGCCGAATGGCTCACCCGCAACCTCGGCGGCCCCGCCGCCACCCGCGTCCACCTCCTCACCGGCACCGACGAAGGCGGCCGCCTCGCCGGACCGACCGCCCGCATGCACAAGGCGCTCAACGAATCAGGCCGCCGCGTCACGCTCACCGAGTACGCGGGCGGCCATGACCCGTACTGCTGGCTCGCGACCATGCCCGACGCCCTCCGCACGGTCTTCGGATGACCGCCCCCACCGCGCCGCCGACGCGAACCCGGCGGCCGCTCGCGCCCGTGCTGCTCGCCCTCACCGCAGCACTGCTCCTGGCCGTCCTCGCCAGCATCGCCATCGGCAACCGCGACATCGCCCCCGCCGTCATCATCGAGGCCCTGACCTCATACGACCCCAATGACACCGAGCACATCATCGTCCTCACCCAGCGCCTGCCGCGCACCCTCCTCGGCCTCGAAGCCGGGATCGCCCTCGGCCTGTCCGGGGCCCTCATGCAGGCCCTGACCCGCAACATCCTGGCCGACCCCGGCCTCCTCGGCGTCAACGCCGGCGCCTCCCTCGCCGTCGTGCTCTCCGTGTCGCTCTTCGGCCTCACCGGGTTCACCGCCTACGTCTGGCCCGCCATGCTCGGCGCGGCGGCCGCGGCCGCGCTCGTCTACGCGCTCTCGACCGGCAGCCGCGGCGGCGCGACCCCGACCCGGCTCGTCCTCGCCGGAGCCGCGATCGCCGCACTCGTCCAAGGCGGCGTCGTCCGTGCGGTCCTCCTCGTCGACCCCGAGGCCTTCGACGCGTTCCGCGCCTGGGACGTCGGCTCGCTCTCCTCGCGCGGCATCGAGACCGCGCTCCAGGTCCTGCCGTTCGTCCTCGCCGGAACCGCCGCCGCGCTCGCACTCTCCGGTCCCCTCAACGCCCTGGCCCTCGGCGAGGACGCGGCCCGCGCGGTCGGCTCGCGCCCCGGCCGCACCCGCCTCCTCGGCGGCGCAGCAGTGACCGTCCTGTGCGGCGCCGCCACCGCCGCCGTCGGACCGATCGGGTTCATCGGCCTCGCCGTGCCGTTCGCGGTGCGGGCCCTCACGGGCCCCGACCAGACCCGCATCCTCGCGTGCACCGTGGTGGCCGCCCCGGCGCTCCTCCTCGGCGCCGACATCCTCGGCCGCATCGCCATGCCCACCTCCGAACTGCCGGTCGGCCTCGTCACGGCGTTCCTCGGCGCGCCGGTCCTGATCGCCTTGGCGCGCAGAAGAAAGCTCACCGCGCTATGACCGTGAAAGCACCCGTCCGCGCCGCCAGGCTCGGCCCGTACTCCCTGCGGCTCGACCCCAGGGCCCTCCTCAGTGTGCTCGCGCTGGCAGCCGCCGCGCTCGCCCTGGCGGTCCTCGGCATCGGCGTCGGGGAGTACGCCGTCCCCGCCGACCGGGTGGTCGCGGCCCTGGCCGGGACCGGCGACTACTTCGACCGGCTCGTCGTCGTGGAGTTCCGGCTGCCGCGCGCCCTGTGCGCGCTCGGTGTCGGTATGGCCCTCGGCGCGGCCGGAGCCGTCACGCAGAGCCTCTCGCGCAACCCCCTGGGCAGCCCCGACATCACCGGTGTCGGCACCGGCGCGGCCTTCGGCGCGGTCGTCGTGATCATCGCCTTCAACGGGATCGGCCTCGCCGTCGCGGCGGGCGCCGTCCTCGGCGGCCTCGGCACCGTCCTCATCGTCCTGCTCCTGGCCTGGCGCGGCGGTGTCAGCGGCGACCGGCTCATCGTCGTAGGCATCGGCGTGACCGCCATGATGACCGCCCTCAACACGTACCTCATGGCCGTGGCCGAGCCCAACAACGCCGACCGCGCCGCCGTCTGGCTCTCCGGGAGCCTGAACGCCCGGACCTGGGACGACGTGTGGCCGGTCGCGATCGGCCTGGCTGTGTGCATGCCGCTGCTGCTCGCGCTCGCGCGGCCGATGCGGATGATCGAGATGGGCGACGCCTCTGCAGCCGGCCTCGGCGTCCCGGTCGGCCGCATCCGCTTGGCCGCCTTGGTGATCGCCGTGGTCCTGAACGCCCTCGCCGTGGTCTCGGCCGGGCCGGTCATGTTCGTCGCGCTGGCCGCGCCGCAGATCGCCCGCCGCCTGGCGGGGACGCCGGGTCTGTGGTCCTCGGCGCTGTGCGGGGCGGTCCTCTTGTCGGCGGGGGACTTCGCGGCGCAGTGGGCGCTGCCGGGAATCGAACTGCCGGTCGGGGTCGGCACGGCCGCGCTCGGCGGGCTCTACCTGGCGTGGCTCCTGGCGCGCACGAGCAGGGGCCGGAACGCCTGATGCGCTCCGGCCCCGGTCGTCTGCTGCTACGCGGCGAGGTTCGCCTGGATGTCGTCGAGGACCCTGGCGACGGCGAGCGGGCCGCCCGCGCTGTTCCAGGCCGAGCCGTCGACGAGCACGATCCGGTCGTTCTTGTAGGCCTCCAGGTTGGTGAAGGCCGCGTTGGCTTCGGCGGTCGCGAAGGCGGCTTCGGCGGCGTCGACGCCCGCGAGGGCGCCGAAGAACATCCAGTCGGCGTCGATGGTGTCGAGCTGCTCCATGCTCACGGCCGGGGTCTTGCCCTCGATCGCGACGTCCTGGCCTTCGGGGCGGGTGAAGCCGAGCGCGGCGAGGACCTGCCCGGCGGGGCCGGAGTTCCCGGAGATGTGGGCGCCGTCCTCCATCCAGCGGACGAGGCTGACACTCGCGCCGGTGTTCGCGCCGAAAGCGCTCTGGGCCGCTTCGATATCGGCGTCGAACGCGGTGAGGAACTCGTCGGCCTCACCGGTCTTACCGAGCACGTCGGCAAGGGCGGTGAAGGCGTCGCGCCAGTCCGTCCCGGCTTCGGAGACGAAGACGGTGGGGGCGATCTTGGCGAGGTCTTCGACCTGGTCGCGGGCGGCGGTGGTCGAGTCGACGAGGATGAGGTCGGGCTCGGCGGCCAGTACGGCCTCGAGGTCCGCTTCGGCGACCGTGGCGACCACCGGGACGTCGGCGGCCTGCTCGGCGAGGTAGGAGGCGACGGTCTCCTGGCCGCGCGCGGCGGTGGTCCCGACGGGGGCGAGCCCGAGCGCGAGCGCGCCGTCGAGGGTCTGCTCGGAGAGCGTCACGACCCGCTCGGGCGCGGCGGGGATCTCTACCTCCGCGCCGGAGGCGTCGGTGTAGGTCCGGGTCTCGGCGGTCTCAGCGGCTGCTTCGCCGTCGTCGGCGGAACAGCCGATCAGGGGCAGGACGGCGGCCGAGATGAGGGCGGCGGCGACGGCACGTCGATCGAGGCGCACGGCGACTCCTTCTAAATAGGGTGTCCTAATAATTATTAGTGGACCCTAATTTCATGAGATTCACGGTGCGGCGCGGACCGGTTCGCGATGACTTAGGTCTCAAAATTGTCGACAATCCTTGCGCGTGCTACCGCCCCTGACCTGGGGTGCCGTTCCGCTCTCACGAAACTCGAAAGTGAACACGAGTCGACCCACAGGTGAATCGCTGAGGATGACTGCACCGGCGGGAGCCGCCGGCGGCCGCGGTCCCCGATACCGCGGCCCTTCGCATGAAAGGGCGGCACCCGATGCCCGAGCAATGGACCGGCGTGATCGCGGATCTCGTGGCGATCACCGTGATGGTCTTCGGAATCTACTGGCCGCGGCACCGCCGCAAGGGCCTGGCGACCGCGTTCCTCGCGGTCAACGTCGGGGTCCTCGCAGTCTCGATGATCATGGCCTCCTCGACGATCGGGGCCGGTGTCGGCCTCGGCCTGTTCGGGGTCCTGTCGATCATCCGGCTGCGGTCGACCGAGATCACCCAGACCGAGGTCGCCTACTACTTCGCCGCCCTCGCGCTGGGGCTCATCGGCGGCCTGCCGAGCACGCAGAACGCGATGACCTTGGGGCTCTTCGCCCTCGTCGTGGCGACGCTGTTCATCGTCGACCACCCGCGGCTGTTCCAACGGCACCGCAGCCAGGAGGTCCGGCTGGACCGGGCGATCGCCGACGAGGACGAGCTGCGCGCCGCCCTCGAGCGGCTGGTCGGCGGGAAGGTCACCGGCGCCGACGTCCGCCAGCTCGACCTGGTCAACGACATCACCCTCGTCGAGGTCCGCTACAAGCTGGACCCGAACCGCCCAGCAGGTGAAGTCCTGCAAGCCGAACGCAGGGAGGCGGTGATGCAGCGATGACCTTCGCTCCGATCTCGCTCGACGAGCTGGTCGGCCGCGCCTCGCTCATGACCCGCGTCGACCGCAAGTACGCACTGGACGAACTCGAGCTCGACCGCTTCTGGGCGCTGCTGCCCGCGGAGACGCGGGTCCTGGAGATCGGCGGGCGGCGTGCGATGGCGTACCACTCGCTCTACTTCGACACCCCTGGGCTGCAGGGGTACCGGAGTACGGCCCAGAGCAGGCGGCGGCGGTTCAAGGTCCGCGTGCGGACCTACGCCGACACCGGCGCCCGCTTCCTGGAGGTCAAGACCAAGGGGCCGCGCGGCGCCACCGTCAAGCAGCGCATGGCCTACGGCGACGGCAGGCGGGAGCGCCTGACGCCCGAAGGCCTCGCCTTCGTGCACGACACCCTGACCGCCGCTCGGGTCCCCGAGGCGGGGTCCGAACTCGTGCCGGTCGTCGAGTCGACCTACCGGCGCACCACGTTGTACCTGCCCGCTTCGGGCAGCCGCTGCACCGTCGACACCGAGCTCGCGTGGCGGGCCTGGCAGGGCCCCGAACTGCGCGGAGGGCCCCTGGCGATCGTCGAGACCAAGGCCGGGCAGCGCCCCGGCGAGGCCGACCGGGCCCTGTGGTCGCTCGGCCGCCGCCCAGGCCGCTGCTCGAAGTACGGCACCGGTCTGGCCGCACTCGACCGGCGCCTGCCCGCGAACAAGTGGCACCGGGCGCTGCGCGAGCACTTCGCCGCAGCACCGCTGCCTCCCAATGACTTCGAAGGAGTTGAATACCGATGAAGATCCCTGTTTCCCTGCGCCGCTTCTCACTCGCCGTCCCGGCGTTCGCGCTGTCGGCCGCGTTCATGGCCGGGTGCAGTTCGGACGGCACGTCCAGTGCCGCGGCCGCCGAGGACACCGTCTCGGACACCGTGGTGGCGGCCGCCGCCGAGGCCGACGGCACCGAGACCGCCGAAGCGGTGATCGCGGCCAACGAGGAGGTCCACTCCTCCGAAGGGGCCGACTACGACGCGTCCTCGGCCACCACCGTGACGCTCTCGGGCGATTCGGCCACGGTCGACGGCGAAGGCGCCGAGGCGGACGGCTCGACCGTGACCATCACCGCCGAAGGCACCTACGTGCTCTCCGGCTCCCTCACGGACGGTCAGATCGTGATCCAGGCGGACGCGGCCAAGGTCAAGCTGGTCCTCGACGGCGTCGACATCACCTCCTCCACCGGCGCGGCGGTCGCCGCATACGCGGTCGACGAGCTCACGGTGGTGCTCGCCGACGGCACCGAGAACACCCTCACTGACGCCGCGACCTACGCCGACACCGAGGACGAGGCCGACGGCGCCCTGTTCTCGAAGGGCAACCTCACGATCACCGGCACCGGCTCGCTCGCGGTCACCGGCAATGCAGGGGACGCGATCGTCTCCAACGACGGCCTCCTCATCGAGTCCGGCACCGTCACCGCCACGGCGGCCGACGACGGCGTGCGCGGCAAGGACTACGTCGCCGTCTCCGGCGGCACGGTCACCGTGGACGCCACCGGCGACGGCCTGAAGTCCGACCGCGACGACGACGCGGCCTTTGGCTTCGTCCTCATCAGCGGCGGCACGGTCGGCATCACCGCGGGCGCCGACGGCGTCCAGGCCGCGACCGACCTCGTGATGACCGGCGGCACCGTGGACGCGACCACCGGCGGCGGCTCCGGCGAGACCGCTGACACCTCCGCGAAGGGCTTCAAATCCGGTGTGCTGCAAGTGCTCGAAGGCGGCACCCTGACTCTGGACAGCGCCGACGACGCTGTGCACTCCGACGGGGCCGTCCACTTCAACGGCACCGAGACGACACTGTCCTCAGGGGACGACGGCGCCCACGCCGAGACGTACCTCGTGATCGACGCGGGCGCGGTCACCGTGGCGCAGGCCTATGAGGGCATCGAGGCCAACTTCATCACCGTCAACGGCGGCACCACCTCCGTGACCAGCTCCGACGACGGCTTCAACGCCTCCGCGGGCGCCACCGAGGAGGCCGACGCGGGCGGCACGCAGATGGGCGGCGCGGGCATGGGCGACGACGGCTCGATCCTGAGCATCACCGGCGGCACCGTCTACGTGAACGCCGAAGGCGACGGCCTGGACTCCAACGGCAGCACCGAGATCAGCGGCGGCGACATCACCGTCGACGGCACCACCAACGGCGGCAACGGCGCGCTGGACTCCAACGGCGGCATCACCGTCTCCGGCGGCACGCTGCGCGCCACCGACTCGGGCGGCATGAGCGAGTCCCCGGACGCCGAGTCCGAGCAGTCCTTCATCGCCGCCAGCGTCGATTCGTTCGCGGCCGGAGCCGAGGTCACCGTGACCGACGCGGACGGCAACGAGGTCGCGTCCTTCACCGCGACGAAGGACGGCGCCTCGCTGGTCTACTCCTCGTCGGAAATCGAAGCTGGCGCGACGTACACCGTCTCGGTGGACGGCGCCGAGACCACGGTCGTCGCAGGCGAAGCGCTGGCGGGCATGGGCATGCCCGGCGGCGGAGGCGGCAACGGGCAGTGAGGATCGACAGGCGCGGCCGGGAAGGGAGCACCCTCCCCGGCCGTGCCGCCCGCACGGTCGCGGCAGCGCCGCGGCCGCGAGGATGCCGCCTCGGTCGGCTGGCCGACTGCTCAGCGGTCGGCGGGGGCCGTCTCGGTGAGCGCCTGGATGACGCTGCGCAGGTGGGCGCGCATGGCCGCGTCGGCGGCTTCGGGGTCCTGGCGGGCGATGGCGTCGATGATCTCGAGGTGCTGGGGGAGCGAGACGCCGGGGCGGCCGGGGCGCATGGCCAGACGGAACTGGTGGCGGACGTTCTGGCCGCGCAGCCGGGCCAGGACCTCCCGGGCCGTGTTCTGGCCGCTGAGGGCGATGACCTTCTCGTGCAGGCGCGAGTTGAGGTCGGAGTAGCCGAAGACGTCCCCGCTCTTGACGGCCGCTTCCATGGCCTCGCCGATCGCGGCCAGTTCGTCGCGGTCGTCATCGGTGGCGCGCTCGGCGGCCTTGGCCGCGCACAGTCCTTCCAGGACCATGCGGATCTCGGTGATCTCCACGGCTTCCTCAGGTGAGACCGCCCGGACCCGGGCGCCGCGGTTCTGGATGCGTTCGACCAGGCCCTCGGTCGCCAACTGCACCAAGGCGTTGCGCACGTTGGCCCGGCTGGCGTCGAACTGCTCCGAGAGCTCGGCCTCGACCAGGCGCTGGTTGGGGGCGAAGTCGCCGCTGACGATGGCGTCGCGGATGGCCTCGGCCACGGTCGCGGGCTTCGCGGTGTCCTGCTTCGCTGCCGTCACTGAGGCCCCTTGCGTCAACTGGATGTGCGACAAAATTGTGGCCATTGTATCTGCGACCCGCCTCCCGCGCGCCTGGAGTGCAGGGGCCGGTAGCCGTGACCTCCGGAATCTTTTGATGAACAAAATTGTCAACAATTTAGTCACAGCTCTTGTGTCCAGGATCTCAGGCGATGTAGCGTCAGCTCATTCGGCGTAACTGAACAGGAGGGCAACGATGCCCACGACCACAACTAGCGGCCCGGCCGCGCTCAGCAAGCTGTCGATCAGGGTGACGGCACTGTGCTGGATCCTCGTATTCCTCGACGGGATCGACTACTTCGTCTACTCGGGTGTCATCCCGATCATGCTGGAGGACAAGGGATTCGGCTTCACCCCAGCCGACATCGGCACGATGGGGAGCCTCGCCACCTTCGGCATGCTCATCGGCGCCCTCACCGCCGGGACCCTGACCGACATGATCGGGCGGCGCAAGGTGCTCATCGCCGGGGTCACGCTCTTCTCCCTCGCCTCGGCCGCCACCGCCCTGGCCCCCACCGTCGAGGTGTTCGGCGCGACGCGCTTCATCGCCGGGCTCGGCCTGGGTGGGCTGCTGCCCACCGCCATCGCCATGGCCATGGAGTTCGCCCCCGCCCGGCGCAAGAACCTCGCCGTCACCATCACCATGACCGCCCACCAGGCCGGCGGCGTCATCGCCGGGCTCCTCGGCATCACGTTCGCCATCGACTTCGGCTGGCGCTCGGTGTTCTGGCTCGGCGCGCTCCCCCTCGTCGTCGTCCTCCCCGTGCTGCTCGTCATGCTCCCCGAATCGCCCGCGTTCCTCCTCGCCAAAGGCCGGACCGAGCAGGCCCGCGCCATGCTCGCCAAGCACGGCGTCGGCCTGGAGCACTTCGAGGAGAAGCAGGCGGCCAAGGAGACCGGCGGCGTCCGCGCGCTGTTCGCCCGCCCGGTGCTGCGGTCGACGATCCTCTTGTGGATCACCACCTTCTTCGGCCTCATGCTCGTCTACGGCGTCAGTGTCTGGCTCCCGAACCTCATGCGCGAGAACGGCTACGACCTCGGCGCCGCGATCGCCTTCCTCGTCGTCATCAACGCGGGCGGCATCGTCGGCATGCTCGTCGCGGGCACCCTGGCGGACAGGTTCAACGCCCGCGCCGTGGCGATCCTGTGGTTCGTCATCACCTGCCTGGGCCTGCTCGTCTTCTCGGTCCAGATGCCGCTGGTGCTGACCTACGCGGTCGTGTTCGTCACCGGCGGCTGCCTGTTCAGCGCCCAGACCCTCGTCTACGCGGCCGCAGGTTCGTACTTCCCGGCGAACGCCCGGGCCACCTCCATCGGCTGGACCGCGGGCGTCGGACGCTGGGGCGCGGTCTTCGGGCCCGTCTTCGGCGGCTGGCTGGCCGCCACGGGCAATCTCGGTCTCCCCTTCTACGGCTTCGCGGCCGCGGCGGGCCTGGCGGCCCTGAGCCTGTTCGCCGTCCGCGCGAAGTCCCGCCTCTCCAGCTGAATCATCTACAAAATTGTTGACAATAATGTCGACGAAAGTTTAGTCTCATGGAAGCGGCCCCGTTCGCTTCGGCGACGGGGCCGGACACCACAGCGAAGAATGGGGAAACAATGTCTACGAGCGCGAAGGACCGGCTGCTGGTCGTCAGCGCCCACGCGGGCGACTTCGTCTGGCGCTCCGGCGGCGCGATCGCGCTGGCGGCCTCCCGGGGCGAAGCGGCCACGGTCGTCTGCCTCAGCTACGGCGAGCGCGGCGAGTCCGCGAGGGCCTGGCGCGAAGGCAAGGGCCTCGACGAGATCAAGGCGATCCGCCGGGCCGAGGCCGAGGCCGCCGCGAAGGTCCTCGGCGCGGACATCCGCTTCCTCGACGCGGGGGACTACCCGCTCCTGGAGTCGCAGGAGCTGGTCGACCAGCTGGTGCGCGTCTACCGCGAGACCGATCCGACCATCGTGCTCACCCACACCCTGAAGGACCCGTACAACGGCGACCACCCCGCCGCCGCCCGCATGGCGATGCAGGCGCGCATCCTGGCCCAGGCCATCGGCTACGAGGCCCCGGGTGAACCGCTCGGCGCGCCGCCGGTGTTCAGCTTCGAGCCGCACCAGCCGGAGATGTGCGACTTCACCCCGGACGTGCTGCTCGACATCACCTCGGTCTACGACGCCAAGTGCGAGGCCATGCGCTGCCTCGGTGCGCAGCAGCACATGTGGACCTACTACGAGGACCTGGCGGCCCGGCGCGGGACGCAGCTCAAGCGCAACGCGGGCCCGAACCTGGGCCTGCCGCACGACACCCGGGCCGAGGCGTTCGTCCGCCACTACCCGCAGACCACCGGGCGGCTCGCATGAGGACCGTCGTCGTCACCGACCCGCCCCGCGCCTCCGCCGAGGACGCGAAGACCCTGGGAGCCTTCGGGACCGCCACCGTCCACGAGGCGCAGGGCCGCACCGGGTACCTCGGCCCGCGCCTGCGCCCGGCCTGGGCCGGGGCGCGGGCGGCCGGGACCGCGGTGACCGCCCTGTGCTGGCCGGGCGACAACCTGATGATCCATGTGGCCGTTGAGCAGTGCCAACCCGGCGACCTGCTCGTGGTGGCGACGAACTCGCCGTCCACCGACGGCCTCTTCGGCGAGCTCTTCGCTACCGCCCTGGCGCAGCGGGGCGTGCGCGGGGTGGTCCTCGGCTGCGGCATCCGGGACGTGGCCGAGCTGCGCGACATGGGCTTTCCCGCCTGGTCGACCGCCGTGAGCGCCCAAGGCTCGGTCAAGGCCACCGCGGGCGCGGTGAACGTCCCGATCGTCCTGGAAGGACAGACGATCCACCCCGGGGACGTGATCGTCGCCGACGACGACGGCGTGGTCCGCGTCCCCCGGCTCGACGCGCCCAGCGTCGTCGAACTGTCGAGGGCCCGAGCCGACAAGGAGGCCGCGACCCGCCAGGCCTTCAAGGAAGGCGAACTCGGCCTCGACCGCTACAACATGCGCGGCAAGCTGAAAGACCTCGGCATCGAGTACGTCTCCTACGACGACCACCACGGGACCGGGTCATGACCGCGGGGATTCCCTGCACCTGGATGCGGGCCGGGACCTCGAAGGGCGCGTTCTTCCTCGCCGAAGACCTGCCCGCCGACCCGGCCGACCGGGACGACCTGCTGCTGCGGATCATGGGGAGCCCCGACGCCCGCCAGATCGACGGCATCGGCGGAGCGACCTCGCTGACCAGCAAGGTCGCGATCGTCTCGCCTTCGGCCGCACCGGGAACCGACGTCGACTACCTCTTCCTCCAGCTCGGCGTGGACGCGCCCGCCGTCTCCGACAGGCAGACCTGCGGGAACATCCTCGCCGGGGTCGGCCAGTTCGCCGTCGAATCCGGGCTCCTCGCGGCCGGAGGCGACAGCGCCGAGGTACGGATTCGCCTGGTGAACACCGGCGGCACCGCCACCGCGAGCTTCCCGCTCACCGGCGGCCTGCCCGAGTACGCCGGTGACACCAGCGTGGACGGCGTCCCTGGCACGGCCGCACCCGTGCGGCTCCTCTTCGAGGACACCGCCGGGTCGGCCACCGGTGCCCTCCTGCCCACCGGGAACGTCCGCGACGTCATCGCTGGGCTCGAAGTGACCTGTGTGGACAACGGCATGCCCGTGGTGGTCGCCGAGGCCGCGAGCCTCGGCCTCACGGGCGGTGAACCGCCCGCCGCCCTGGAGGCCGACGCCGCCCTCCTCGACCGGGTCGACGCCCTCCGCATCGAAGCCGGGCGGCTCATGGGGCTCGGCGACGTCACCGGTTCCTCCGTCCCGAAAACGATCCTGGTCTCCCCTCCCCGCGACGGCGGCCACGTGAGCACGCAATCGTTCATCCCGCGCCGCCTCCACGCCGCCATCGGCGTGTTCGCCGCCGTCAGCGCCGTCACCGCGCTCACCATGGACGGCGCGGTCGGCCGAGCGATCACCGCGAGCTGGCCGGAGCGGCTCGACCGCGTCGACGTCGAGCACCCGTCCGGGCACCTGCTCATCGACCTCGACCTCGACCGCGATGCGGGCGGCATCCGGCGGGCCGGGGTGGTCCGCACCGCCCGGAAACTGTTCGAAGGCCGGGTCTTCCCGCGAGCCTGACCAAGGAGGATCAAGTGGCACCGAGACACGACATCGCGCACCTGGGGCGCGTCCAGCTCTACACTCCTGACGTGGCCGCCAGCGCCGCGTTCTTCACCGACTACCTCGGCCTGCGCGAGGTCGGCGGCGAAGGCGGGTCGGTGTACCTGCGCGCCTGGGACGAGTACGAGCACCACTCCATCACGCTCACCGAACGCGCCAAGCCCGGCGTCGCGCGCACCAACTTCCGGGCCGCGAGCCCCGAATCGCTCGACCGCCTCGTCAAGTCCATCGAGGATGCCGGGCACGGGATCGGCTGGACCGAGGGGGAGACCGGCTACGGGCCGACCTACCTGTTCAACGACCCCGACGGGCACGAGCTGGGGGTCTACTTCGAGTCGGAGTGGTTCACGCCCGGCGAGGACACCCGCCCGTCGCTGAAGAACCAGGCCGAGGCCTATCCGGGCAGGGGCGTGGGCGTGCGGCGCCTCGACCACATCAACTACCTCGGCAAGAGCCCCGTGGCGAACCGCGACTTCGTGCGCGACGTGCTGGGCGGCATGGTCACCGAGCAGATCGTCCTCGACACCGGGGAGATCGCGGGCACCTGGTCGACGTTCACCAACAAGGGCTACGACGTGGTCTACACCAAGGACGCGCTCGGCCTCTCCGGCCGCCTCCACCACATCGCGTTCGCGGCGGACACCCGCGCGGACATCCTGCGCGCCTGCGACATCGCGCTCGAACAGGGCGTGCACATCGAGACCGGCCCGCACAAGCACGCGATCCAGCAGACGTTCTTCCTGTACGTCTACGAGCCCGGCGGCAACCGGATCGAGCTGTGCAACGCGGGTGCCCGGCTCGTCCTGGCCCCGGACTGGAAGACCGTCGACTGGACCGAGACCGAACGGAAGAAGGGCCAGGCCTGGGGCCTCAAGACCATCGAGTCCTTCCACACCTACGGCACCCCGATGCCCGATCCCGAAGGCGCGCCGTGAAGGTGCCGCCTATGATCGCCGTCCTCGGTTTCGGCGAGGCCGGTGCCCTGATCGCGGCCGACCTCGCCGCGGCCGGAGCCGACGTGCGCGGCTTCGACCCGATGGCCCAGGCCCCCAAGGGCATCGAGCAGCGCGGCAGCGAGGCCGACGCCGTGCGCGACGCCGACCTCGTCGTCAGCCTCACCACCGCTGAGGAAGCCGAGACCGCGCTGCGCCGCAGCCTCCCGGCACTGAGGGCCGGGACGCTGTGGGCCGACGCGAACACGGCCGCGCCTTCACTCAAAGTGGAGCTTGCCGAGATCGCCGCAGACGTGGACTTCGTCGACGTCGCCCTGATGTCCCCGGTGCCGGGCAGCGGCCTGCGCACCCCCATGCTCGCCTCAGGACCGGGCGCCGGGCGGTTCACCCGCTACCTCGCGCCGCTCGGCGCCCGCATCGAGACCGTCCCCGGTCCTCCCGGCGCGGCCAACTCGCGCAAGCTGCTGCGCTCGGTCGTCTACAAGGGCATCGCGGCCGCCGTGGTCGAGGCTCTTGAAGGCGCCCGCGCCGCGGGTCTGGAGGACTGGTTCCGCGCGCATATCGCCGCCGAGTTCGCGTCCTTCGACGCGGACACCTTGGACCGCATGGTCACCGGCACCTACGCCCACGCCCGCCGCCGCGCCGAGGAGATGGACGCCGCCACCCGGCAGCTGCTCGACCTCGGCCTCGATCCCCGTATCGCCCCGGCCACCCGGGACGCCCTCAACTCGATCCTCAACAACCACACGCAATGAAGCGGAGTCGACCCCCATGGAAAACCCATCCCTGAAGCGCAGGCACGTCATCGGCACGATCGCCGGAACCGCCGCCGCGGGCGTGGTCGGAACGGCGAGCAGCGCCGCGGCCGCACGCACCGGCGACAATGACGCGGTGAACGACGAACTGGGCTTTGTGCCCGAGGACCACGTGGTCGAGACGACGACGATCGCCACTGAAGCGGGCGACGTCGAAGTGACCTACCGCCACTGGCGCGCCGTCCCCTACGTCGCCTACCCGGTCGACCCCGACCACCAGAGCCTCAATCTCTGGGAGCCCGTCGAGATCGACGGCGAGCCGGTCGACGCCTCGAACGCGCCGATCCTGTTCAACATCAAGGTCGGCGGCTACATGCCGGTGCCGATCGACCGGGCGGACCTGGGCGGGACCAACGCGGAACTGGCGCTCGCGGCGGGCTACGTGGTCGCCGCCCCGGCCGTGCGCGGCCGCACCAACGTCGACGCCGACGGCGTCTTCTACGGCAAGGCCCCGGCGGCCATCGTGGACCTCAAAGCGGCCGTTCGCTACCTGCGGCACAACCGCGGTCGCGTCCCCGGGAACGTGAACCGGATCGTCTCCACTGGCGTCAGCGCGGGCGGCGCGCTCTCGACCCTGCTCGGCGCCTCGGCCGGCGACAGCCGCTACGACTCCTATCTGGACGAGATTGGCGCGGCGGGCGCGAGCGACGCGATCTTCGCCGTGGCCGCATACTGCCCGATCGCCGACCTCGAGCACGCGGACATGGCCCACGAATGGGCCTTCGCCGCCGCCCCGAACCGGAACTCGGGGGAGTACGTCGACCAGGAGACCGCCGCCGAGCTCGCCGAGGCATTCCCCGCCTACCAGGACGCCCTGAAACTGCGCGGTGAAGGCCGCTTCGGGAAGCTCACCGCCGACCGGCTCGACGACTACCTCAAGCAGACCTATATGGAACCAGCTGCCACCCGCCACTTGAGCGGCCTCGCGGAGGCCGACCGCGTCGCCTACCTGGCCGCGAACCCCTGGATCACCTGGAAGCGCAGTAAAGCGTCGTTCGAGTGGGACGACTTCATCCAGCACGTGCAGCGCTGGAAGGGCGTCCCCGCGTTCGACGGCTTCACCCTCGGCACCTTCGAGAACAGCCTGTTCGGCGACGAGGACACCGACCGGCGGTACTTCACGCGCTACAGCCTCCGCGAGGGCACCGGCGACGACACCGCCGAACTCGAGGCCGACCTGCCCGAGAAGATCGACCTGATGAACCCCATGCACTTCCTCAACGCCCGCAGCGGCTCCCGGGCCCGCCACTGGTGGTTCCGCACCGGCACCAGCGACTCCGACACCTCGCCCTCGGTGATGGCCAACCTCGTTGCGAGCGTGGAAAACCTGGGCGACGACGTGAACGCCCTCATGTACTGGGACGGCGGCCACGCCGTCAAATGGGACGCCCCCGACTTCATCACCTGGCTCGGCGAGACCACCGGCCGCACCCGCTGACCTGCCCCGATACGCGACCCCCGGCCACTCCCAGGCCGGGGGTCGCTTCGTACATCATTGGTGACAATATGATTCGCAATTCGGTCTGCAAAATCTTCCAGCATCCTCCCAGGCTCCCGGCCTTCACTCGGTCCCAGCGCGGCCGCACCGGCCGCGAGAGACATGGAGGAACAAGTTGAAGCGCAGGAACGTAGTCCAAGCGATCGGCGGCGCCGCCGTCGCCGGAACCGCCGTCATCGCCACCGGCAACCTCGCCTACGCCAAAGAGGCCTCCGAGGACACCGCCGCGACCGACACCGCACTCACCTTCGACCCCGACGCCTACGAAGAACTCACCACCACCGTCACCACCAGCGAAGGCGACCAGGAGATCGCCTACCGCTTCTACAAGAACCTCGTCTACGTCGCCTACCCCGTCGACGAGGCCTACCAGAGCCTCAACATCTCCGTCCCCACCGAGATCAACGGCGAAGCGGTCGACGCCGCGAACTCGCCGATCCTCCTCGCCAACAGCATCGGCGGGTACCTCTCCTCCTCGGTCGCCGAGGCCACCGGCATCGGCGGGGGCGGCATGGGCGGCATGGTGCCGCCCGGCGCGGGCGACGACACCGCCGGGTCCGAGGACCTGCAGACCGGCATCCAAGCCGCCGCCGGGAACGCCCAGTACGCGCTGGCGGCCGGGTATGTCGTCGTCGAGCCGGGCGCGCGCGGCCGCGACCTCCACGACGATGAGGGCGCCTACTACGGCGTGGCCCCGGCTGCGATCGTGGACCTCAAAGCGGCCGTGCGGTATCTGCGGCACAACGGGGACACGGTCCCGGGCGACACCGACCGGATCGTCTCCAGCGGCACCAGTGCGGGCGGCGCGCTCTCGGCGCTGCTGGGCGCCTCGGGCGACTCGAAGCTGTACGACGCCTACCTGGAGGAGATCGGCGCGGCCGACGAGTCGGACGCGATCTTCGCCTCGGGCGACTGGTGCCCGATCACCGACCTCGAGCACGCCGACGGCGCGTACGAATGGGCCTACGGCTCACTCACCACTATGGACGATACGGCGCTCGATGCCGCTGTCACCGAGGACCTGGCCGGGCAGTTCGCCTCCTACCAGAAGAAGCTCAAGCTCTCCGGCGGCAAGGGCTACAAGACCCTGACGGCCGACAACCTCGGCGACTACATCACCGACACCTACCTCCGGCCTTCGGCGGCCGCCTACCTGTCGGCGCTGTCCGACACCGACCGCGACGCCTACCTGGCCGAGCAGGCCTGGATCACCTGGGAGAACGACAAAGCCTCGTTCACCTGGGACGACTTCCTCGCCTACCTCGGCACCCGCAAGAAGTCCGCGCCCGCGTTCGACGCGTTCGACCTCAGCGCGGGTGAGAACAACGAGTTCGGCACCGGCACCACAGCGGCCCGCCACTTCACGACCTACAGCCTCCGCCAGGACACCGGCGACGACGGCGCGGAGCTCGACGAGGACATCCCCGAGCTGCTCAACCTGATGAACCCCATGTACTTCATCGGCAGGAAGAACAAGGGCCGCGCCAAGCACTGGTGGATCCGCTTGGGCACCAAGGACACCGACACCTCGTTGAGCGTCGCGGTGAACCTCGCCGCCAGCCTCTCCGGGCTCGGCGACGACGTGGACCTGTCGATGTACTGGGACGCCGGGCACGGCGCCAACGAGGACCCCGAGGCGTTCATCGCCTGGATCGCCGAGACGACCGGCCGTAAGTAAGGAGGACACCGACGAACCGACTCTCAGAAGGCATTCGCAGGCCGCCGCGCGTACCCCGCGCGGCGGCCGCCGTGCTGAAGGAGCATCCGGTGACGACGTATTGCCCAGATCGCGGATCTTCCCTACGATTCCAGCATGAGGACGGTACTGGTGGAGATCACGGGTCTGCTCGAAGCCTCGCTGGACCGCGTTTCGGACCTGGTACTGACGGTGCGCTCAGGCGACGTCGGCGAAGGCAGCGCCTGGCTCTTCCAAGACGACTCGGAGCAGGCGATCGTAACCGGAGGCCCGGACCGGTTCAGCCTGAAGTCCCCGGGGCGCAGCGGCACGATCGAGGTCGATCACGACCGGCAGGCCATCGCCTTCCAGGGCGGGTGGTGGTACCGGGGCGAGTACCGGCTCGAGCCGGACACCGCCGGGACCAAGATCGTCCATCGCGTCTACAACGCCGCGACCCGCGCCCGATGGGGTGTGCCGCTCGCCAACAAGCTGTTCATCGGATTCGACGACCGAACCCGAGCCGGCTTCTCCCAAACGCTCGCCAGGATCGGCACCGAGCTCGACTGCGCCCACCACCTGACAAGCTGACGAGCGATACCGCCGCGAATCGGGCGTGCGCAGCGAGGTCGACGCGTGGGCCCGCGCTGAGCCTTTCCCGCAGCCGTTCAGCTGGGGCCCGCAGTCCGTTCTTGCCGGTCATCAACGGCGCCAACACGATTGCCGCGGGCACGGCGATCGCCGTGCTCGGACAAGCGGGCCCGGGCACTGAAGGCCCGGAACCGCCTGCTGGAGATCGTCCTCCACCGCAGGCTGGACGGTTTCTCAACTTGTAAGGATCAACCAGGCCGGGTTCATGCTGTACTCAGGAAATGAGGGCAGCAGACCCGGTCGCACCGTCGCGGCTCAGCGCGTGGCTCATCGCCGCCACACGTGTCGGCGTGGCGCTGATGTGGATCGACAACGTCTCCTGGAAGGTGCCGCCCGACTTCGGGCAGGGCGGCACCCCGAGCGGCCTCTACAGCTGGACGCTCAACGGCGTCGAACACGAGGTGCTGGCGCCGTGGGCCTGCCACCGTCGTCGTCCCGAACTTCACGGTGTTCGGCTGGCTCGTCCTCGCCGTCGAGGCCTCCTTCGGCGCGTTCCTGCTCATCGGCCTGTTGGTATCGCCCCCGGCGGCCGGGTCGTCATCGCCACCTTCGACGCCCACGGGCCGACGCACTGCTCCGGACTCCCCGTGGTTCGTTACAGCGCAACGGATCTCGCCGAGGTCTTCGCCCCGCACTTCGACCTGGTCGACACACGCGCCGAAGAACACCTCACCCCGGCCGGACTCGTGCAGCCGTTCACCTGGGTCGTCCTCCGCCCGACGACCTGACCATGGACGAACTCCCCTTCGCGATCGCGCTCGCCGCCGGCGCCGTGGCCGCGGTGAACCCCTGCGGATTCGCACTCCTCCCCGTCTGCGCCGGATTCCTCATCACCGGCGAAGCCGACGAAGACGTCTCCCGCTGGCGGGCCCTCGGCCGAGCCGGCCTGTTCACCCTCGCCATGACCATCGGCTTCGTCACCGTCTTCGGCGTCTTCGGGCTCGTCGTCTCCACCGCCGCGGCCGGCATCACCGCGTTCCTGCCGTGGATCACCGTCGTCGTCGGCGTCAGTGCGGCGGCCGCCGGCGTCTGGCTGCTCCTCGGCCGCGACCTGCCGACGTTCATGCCCAAACTCGGCGGGCGCGAAGTGAAGCGGTCGCTCGGCTCGATGACGGTGTTCGGCCTGTTCTTCGCCCTCGCCTCGCTGTCGTGCACGATCGCGCCGTTCCTGGCCCTGGTCGCCCAGACTTTCAGGTCGACCTCGCTGCTCGGCGGCACGGCCATGTTCCTCGCCTACGCGCTCGGCATGACCATCGTCATCGGCGCGGTCTCGCTGGCGATCGCGCTGGCCCGCGAGGGGCTCATCGTGTGGCTCAAACGCCAGTTCCCCAAGGTGATGCGGGTGGTCGGGGCGCTGCTGCTGGCGGCCGGCCTCTACGTCGCCTACTACGGCTGGTGGGACCTCCGCGTCCTGGACGGCGGCGACCCGTCGGACCCGGTCATCGAAGCGGCGCTGTCCGTGCAGCGCTGGCTTGAGGAACTGATCTCCACAGTGTTCGGACGCTGACGCCCTGCACCTCATGAAAGGAACCACCTTGAAACGCACCGCCATCGGGATGGCCGCGGCCGCTGTCACCGCCGTCCTCGCCCTGAGCGCCTGCGGCTCCGACGAGGAGCGCGCGGACGAGACGACGACCGAGGAGGCCGTGGAGGAACCCGCCACGGCGGCCGAGAAGACCACCGAATCCACTGAGGACGTGGCGGTGCCCGAAATCCTCGACTTCACCGCCACCACGCTCGACGGCGAGGAGTTCGACGCCGGCTCGCTCGCGGGCAGCCCGGTCGTCCTGTGGTTCTGGGAGTACGACTGCCCGATCTGCCTGAGCCAGGGCCCGACCGTCTCCGGCCTGTTCGACGAATACGGCGACCAGGTCGGGATCGTCGGCGTGTCGGGCGCGGGCCTGTACGCCCCGGGCAGCGCCGAGGACCAGGAGGGCTTCGTCGACCAGACGGGCACGGGCGACATCGTCCACCTCGCGGACGAGGACTACGCGATCAGGAACGCGTTCGGCGTCGTCAGCCAGAGCACCTTCGTCGTCATCGACGCCGAAGGGAACGTCGTGGAGAGCGGATCGCTCAGCGAAGACGACCTGAACGAGGCGGTCGACGGCCTCGTCTGACCGGTCGACGGCCGGCCCCCGCGCCGCGAATGGCGACCACCGGGCCTGCGGCGGCAGGCCCGGGTGCTTCCGGACCCCGTGCGCGGCGGCGGTGTGGCAGGATCGACGTGTGTCTGGTCTGAGTCGGCGCGGGAGTTTCGATGAGTAGCGGTCCGGTGTTCCAGAACGACGTCCGCGGCGTGAGGAACCTCCTTCAGGGCACGATCAACATCCAGCAGCGCCAGCCGATCCCGTTCGACCTGTGCAACGATCCTCCGCATTGGACCAACCACGCCGATCTGCTCGAGGAGGTCCTGGAATGGATCGCGCTCCCCGACCCGAGTCCGCTGGTCATCAAAGGCCCCAAACATGCTGGTAAGAGCGCGTTCGTAGGGGTCGCCGCGTGCCGCGGCCGCGATCACCTCCCTGACGGCGTGCTGCACCTCGAGCCGCGTCGGCACGGCGTGCAAGCGGAACTGATCGCAGCGCTCGAACGCCTCGGCGCGGGCCGGATCTCCGCGCTGCCGGGAGCAGCGGACAAGCACTACCGCTCCCTCCTGGCGGACCAGCGCACGCTCGTGGTGATCGACGAGCCGCGCAACAAGGGCGAGATCGAGGCGTTCTGGCCCGAGGGCACGCGAGGCCTGTGCATCGTGCTCACCACCAAGGACCTCCATTGGGCCGGAGCCCGCCAGGTCGAACTCCCGCGACTCGCGCGAGAGGACGCGCTCGAACTGCTCGGCAAGGTCGGGCACCTCTCCCCGGAAGTGAACCGCGCGCTCGTCGCCGCGCTCGGCGGCTGCCCGGGGAACCTGCTCCGCGCGGTCGGCATCATGGCGGCCGGCGACATCGACGTCGCCAGACTGGTGGACCTCGTCGACGCGCACGCCGACCAGGCACTGTTCCTCAAAGCCTTCGACCAGGTGTCCACGGAGGCCAAGCGGCTCTACCGGGCGCTGTGCTCGCTGCCGGACCCGGTGTTCGAAAGCGCGATGCTCGACTGGTTGGACCGCGATGCGCCCGAAGGAGAGAGGCCCGTCGAAGAGCTCAAGGACTATCAGCTGATCTACGAGGTCGGCCCCGGGACATGGCGGGTGCAGCTCCGCCCCGAGGGCGTCGACCTGGGAGGCCCCAATGACTGAGCAGGAGCGCCGACTCCTCAGCTGGCACCTGCGGGCAGCGCAGCTCGCGGACCGCAAGGCCATGGGCGAGCGCTACCGGGTCTGCGCCGATCCGGTCCCCGGCGACGACGCGATCACGTTCGACAGCCGCAACGAAGCACGCCGGTGGCTCGCGACCAATCGGCGAAACCTGGTCCGCCTGGTCGAACTCGCCTCAGAGAGGGCCTGGCACTTCGAGACCTGGGCGCTCGCCGAGGCGCTATGGGCGTACTTCAGTTCCAACGGCAACTACGACGACGCCGAGCGCTGCTACCGCCTCGCTGCAGCGGCAGCCGAAGCGCAGGGCGACCCGATCGCGCAGATCCGCATGATGCTGCTGCTGGCCAAGACCCTTACTGACGCCCGTTCCTTCACCGACGCCGAGTCCATCCTGGACGAGGCCCGGGCGCTGGCCGACACGGCCCTGGAAGTTCCCGATCCCGCGACCGCCCGCCCGATGCTGGTCCTCGCAGGCACGGGACTGGAGTTCACCGGCAGGCTCCATCTGGCGCAGGGGCAGGTCGAACTCGCGCAGTCGTGGTTCGAGCGGGCCTTGGTCAACGCCCGCGAGCAGGACCGGCTCTCGGACGACGGCAACCCGCGCGTGCTGGCCCTGCAGCACCGGTTCCTCGCCCGGTGCCGACGCGAGCTCGGCGACGCCGAGGGCGCTCAGGAGCATTTCGCGCGGGCGGGGGAGCTGTTCCTCCGAGCCGGGGATTCCCGGACCGGCTTGATACTCCGGATCGAACAGTCACTGTTCGACGTCGCCAACGGCGTGGACGGTGCGA
Source organism: Glycomyces sp. NPDC050141 (assembly GCF_055586545.1). Lineage (NCBI taxonomy): Bacteria > Bacillati > Actinomycetota > Actinomycetes > Glycomycetales > Glycomycetaceae > Glycomyces > Glycomyces sp. NPDC050141. The sequence continues at coordinate 30,451 of NZ_JBVJHZ010000017.1, forward strand.
ACGACAGGGCTGCGGAGACGCTCAGTCTCGCCGAGGACGAATCGCTGATGCTGCCTGCGGCGCAGGGTTGGCACCAGCTGGGCCTGCTCGCTGACGATACTCAGCGGAGTGCGCTGCGGCATGCCTTGGCGCTGTACAAATCCCTCCGCGATCCGGCCGCCGACGAGGTCCGGAAGCTCCTCGAAGCGTCCTAGCGGATCGGCTCCGCATAGGCTTCAACGCGTTTCGCGCCCATACGCACCTGTATGGCGCCCTCCGGGGCGCCAATCAGCAGGATCGAAGGCAGGAGTGCGAGCGATGCCTCGTCACCCCGCACGGCGAACTGCCGCCCGTCTTTGAGGACGACGAGCGCTTCGCCGGGACCGGTGCGGACGCTGGCGGCCGCACGTCGCGGCTGCTCGGCGAAGGCCTCGGCGATGAGCGACCGGCCGTCGTCGGCCGACCGGGCCCGCTGATGGAACAGGGTGGCGGCGGCGTCGGCCCGGAGCGTCTGCACGAGGCAGGCCTCGTCGACGACCAGATGGGTCGACTCGGTGCGTACTGGCGGCACTGGAGCCGCCGCGGGGTAGCGGACGCAGTTCGCGACCGTCCCTGATGCACGGTCGTCAAGGGCGACTTCGCAGTGCCAAGCCGACATCGGGAGGCTCTCCGGCAGTCGTTCGGGGAGGTCGAGCAGTTCCGGCGGGTGCGCGTTCGGCTCGAGGTCGAGGAGCTCGTACAGGCGCCGCGTGATGCGCGCGGCGGGCCCCGGCTCGTCTTCGGACCAGGCGTCGGACAGGATCGCCGACCGCTCGGCGTCGCCGGACGTGTCGGCGATCGCGGCCCGCAGCTGCGGCACAGGGTCGGACCCGGCCCGCAGCCATGCCTGGATCTTGCCGAACGCCTCCTGCGGACTGCCCGGTGCCATCTCCTTGAAGCCGAACGCTGCCAGCAGTACCGGCTTGCCCAGGTTGGCCGCGTAGAACGTCACTGAGCCGCTGTCGCCGACCACGCAGTCGGCGGCGATGAGCGAGGCCCGCCAGCCTTCCTCTGCCGGGGTCATGATCAGGCCGTTGCGCAGGAGCGGCCGCAGGCGGGCGAGCAGAGTCCCGTCGTGGTCGGCGTCGAGGTTGGGATGGGGCAGGTAGGCGAGCGCGAACTCGTCGGCGGGGAGCCGCGAGAGCAGGAACGCGGGTAGTGAGCGGTCCGCCGCGCTGAGCGAATACGGCCCCCAGGTCGAGGAGACCACCACGAGCTTCTGGTGCGGTCCGACTCCCAGCGCCTCGCGGTAGAGCTGACGCAGCGGTGTGCTGATGCGCAGGCGCTCCATGCACAGGTCCCCGGTGACCTCCGCGGACGGCAGCGCCTCGGGACAGTCGCGGGAGAGCTGGTCGACAGCGGATCTCCCGGGCATCGCCATCAGGGCAGGGGTCTGGCCCGAAGCTCCGAGCACCTGCTCGCGGGCAGTACCGGCGGCCCCCGACAGGCCCTCCAACACCCGGTTGTACGTCGCGCCGTGCGGCAGTAGCACCACCGGCACTCCCAGCTCGTACAGCTCGGGTGCCACGCTCGCGGAGACGACGAGGTCCGGCCGCTGCTCGACGAGCGCCTGCCACGGATACAGGCAGATGCCCAGTGTCTTCGCACGCCGCTCAGCGAATCGTCGCCTGGGAGAGCCCTCGTTCAGGGAGTAGAGGAGCCGAATCCGGTGATCGACGACCAGCAGGGGCGCGAGGTCGAAGTGGAGCCGCGCGAGCGCCTGAATCGTCCTGCCGGCAAGGACCACGGTTCGCACGTGCTCAGGGTAGTCCGGGTTCCGGGTTCCGGGTTCCGGGTTCCGGGTTCCGGGTTCCGGGTTCCGGGTTCCGGGTTCCTAGGTGCATTCTAGTCCTGTTGAGCTGCAAGGTAGATGATCCATGCCGTCTGGCGCGATCCATCCTAGCCGCTGTGCCGGTCGCTATGGCGAAGCTGAACAGCTTGGCCGATCCCCTGCGACTCCGGGCCGAGAACCGCCCATCCGCTGCGGGGGGCGGCTCCGAACTGGTAGGGAGAGGACATAGTCCCACTGCCTGGAGTGCGATGATGCTGGAGCGAGGGGGCGGTGCACGGCGCCGCTGGGAGCGGCCGCGGACGGTCGTGGCCCCCTAGGACGGGGACGACACCGCCGAGCAGCTGCTGCGACGCACCGCGCTCGGCGAAGAGGACGCGTTCGCCGCGCTCTACAACCGGGTCGCGCCGCGCGTCTTCGGCCTCTGCGCGCGCATCCTGCGCGACCGGGCGCAGGCCGAAGAGGTCGCCCAGGAAGTCCTGATCGAGGTGTGGCGCACCGCCGTCCGGTTCGACCCCGACCGCGGTTCGGCAGGTGCATGGATCACCACGATCGCCCACCGCCGCGCGGTCGACCGGTCCGCTCGGCGCAGGCCGCGGACGATCGCGAACGGCGCGTCGCCGCCGAATCCGTTGCGCCCGAATACGATCCGGTCGCCGAGGCCGCCGTCGGCAGCCTCGAGCACCGGCAGGTCCGCCGCTGCCTCGGATCGCTGACCGAGCTGCAGCGCAAGGCGGTCCTGCTCGCCTACTACGGCGGCCACACCTACCGGCAGGTCGCGACCCTGCAACGTCCAGACCGCCAACGCCACCGTCTACATCATCGACACCGTTCTGATGTCTTAAGGAGCAAGAACAACGCGGGGCCGCCCAGGTCGGCGGCCCCGCGAGGCGCGTGACTTGCAGCGTTTCCAGGAAGGAGGCCTGTTCAGCCCGGCAGGAGCACGCGGACCTGGTCGCCGATCTCTTGCAGGAGCTCTTCGACGGTGCGGTCGGCATTGATCGTGGCCGCCATGGTGACAAACGCGATCGCGGAGACGATGCGGGCGAGCACGGGGGCAGCATCGGGTTCGATGCGTTCGTCTCGCCGCAGCACGTCGGCGATGGCCCGCTCGGTCTGTGCGTTGAGGTTCAGCGCTTCGCGGTGGTGGGGTTCCTCGGGGTCCCCGAACGCCATCTCCCGCAGGTACGTTCGGCCGTTGTCGATCTGCTTGCGGTTGCATTCCACGACAGGGCGGACGATCGCCATCACCGCCTCGAACGGTTCAGGCAGGAGTTCGGCGGCTGCTTTGCCCCGGACGAGCGCGTCGGCGTAGGAGGCGTTCTGCACGAGTAGGAGCAGTTCGCCCTTGTTCTTGGCGTAGAGGAACAGGGTGCCGGTGCCGATGTCGGCCTTGTCGGCGATCTGCTGGGTGGTGACCTCGTCGACGCCGTGCTCGGCGAAGAGCTCGCTGGCGGCGGCCGTGATGCGGTCGAGCTTCTCCTGCTTGTTCCGCTCGCGCCGTCCGACCGTACGGGGTGCGGCTGGCATGTCGTGTCCTTCGGGAATAAGATCTGATTGCGGTCAGTTCTGATTATAGTCATTGTCGTGTGGGTTCGGAAGACCCGCTCGTTATCCTCCCACGTCGGCTCGGAGCACCGAGTTCCGTTGCCGTCGGCGATGGCGTCCACGACCGATCACGCAAGGGAACAACCACCATGACCTCGACTTCGCTCTGGCAGCCGTTTACGCTCGGACGCGTCCGGCTGCCGCACCGACTCGCCCTGGCCCCCATGACCCGCGGCCGCGCCAACCCCGACGGCACGCCTGGCGACCTCGCCGCGACCTACTACGGGCAGCGCGCCTCCCTCGGGTTGGTCATCACCGAGGGCACGCAGCCTTCCGCTGACGGGCAGGGGTACCTCAACACGCCTGGGATCTACACTCCCGAGCACATCGAGGGCTGGCGGGCCGTGGCAGCGGAGGTCCACGCGGGCGGCGGGTCCCTGTTCGTCCAGCTGATGCACGTGGGCCGGATGTCGCACCCGGACAACACGCCGCACCACCGTCAACCGGTCGGACCCTCGGCGATCAGCGCCGACCAGGACATGTTCACGCCGACCGGGCCGCAGAAGACACCGGTCCCGCGCGAGCTGAGCATCGAGGACATCCAGGCCGTGATCGCCGACTTCCGCCACGCCGCGGCATCGGCGATCGCCGCCGGCGCCGACGGTGTGGAGCTTCACGGCGCGAACGGCTACCTGCTGCACCAGTTCCTCTCGCCTAACGCCAATCACCGCGCCGACGCCTACGGCGGGTCGGTCGAGAACCGGTCCCGGTTCGTCATCGAGGTCGCCCGGGCCGTCGCTGAAGAGATCGGAGCCGACCGCGTCGGCATCCGCCTCTCACCCGCGATGCCGTTGGGCGGCATCGACGAAGGCGACACCGAGGGCGTGCGCGCCCAGTACCGGCACCTGGTCGGTGAGCTCGCCGGACTGAACCTCGCCTACCTGCACGTACACCACGTGGGCGACGACGAGCTGCTGCGCTCCTTCCGGGACGTGTGGCCGACAGCGGTGCTCGTGCTCCGCTACGGCCGCACCCGCGAGCAGATCGCCGACGACATCGACGCCGGGCTCGCCGACATCGCGCCACTGGGACGTTTCGCCCTGGCCAACCCCGACATCGTCGAGCGCGTGCGCACCGGCGCCCCGCTCAACGAGGTCGACCCGGCCACCCTGTACAGCGGTGGCGCGTCCGGCTACACCGACTACCCGGTTCTGGCGCAGGCCTGACCACACCTTTCGCGGGCCGCCCACGGGCGGCCCGCTCGCTCCGAACCTCCCGCATCGACCGGTGCGGGTCCTGACCGTGGAAGGAAACTGAACATGACCGCACTCAAAGGCGCCGTCATCCTCGTGACCGGCGCGAACGGCGGCATCGGCACCCACTTCGTGCACGACGCCCTCGCCCGGGGAGCGGCGAAGGTGTACGCCACCGCCCGCAATCCCCGCGTCTGGGACGACGAGCGGATCGTCCCGCTCGTGTTGGATGTCACCGACCCGGACTCGATCCGGGCGGCCGTGGAGGCCGCTCCGGACGTGACCGTGCTGATCAACAACGCTGGGGCCTCGGTATCGAGCGCGGGCATCCTCTCCCACACCGATGCGGAGATCCGCACCAACGTCGAGACGAACTTCCTGGGCCCGCTGTTCCTCGCCCGGGCGTTCGCGCCGGTCCTCGCGGCCAAGGAGGAGGCGGCGATCATCGACATCCACTCCGCGCTGAGCTGGTGGGCGGTCGCGGGTATCTACAGCGCGACGAAGGCGGCGCTGTGGTCGGCGACGAACTCGCTGCGCTTGGAGCTCGCTCCCCAGGGCGTGCAGGTAGTCGGGGTGCATGTCGGCTACGTCGACACCGCGATGGCCGCGCACTCCACCGAGCCCAAGACCGACCCGACGGATCTGGTGCGGATCGTCTACGACGCGCTCGAAGCAGGCGAGTACGAGGTCCTCGCCGACGAGGCCTCAGTGCGGCTCAAAGCCGCGCTCAGCGCCCCGATCGAGGCGATGTACCCCGGCCTGAAGACCGCGAACGCCTGACCGGCGACGAAAGGAGCGGCGGCGGACGCCTCGCGTCTGCCGCCGCTCTGTCATGAATGGACTGTCGCGAGCTCCCGTGACCGCTCAGCTCCGGTAATCCTGAAGTGTCTTCCCGTCTTCCACATAGGTGAGCGCCTCGTCCACTTCGTAGGCGTGCACCGCCGATGCGAAGGCGGGAAGCCTAGCCGAGAGCTTCGCGACGGCGTCGCCGGCGAAGTACGCCCGAAGCGCGTCCGCATCGGCGAAACCGAGCATCAGCTCGGCGTGGAACTGCTGGTCCGCTGGATTGTCGTGCGCCACGTTCGGCGTGTTCCACAGGCCCCGGCGCCAGGGCATGAACACCTTGGTCCGGAGCTCCTTCAGCCCGCCCCCGCCCGCGAGGGCGGGGACCAGCCGATTCGCGACGATCTTCCGGAAGGCTCCGGTGGCCACGTCCTCCCGCTTCCTGACATAGATCAGGGCTCGGGCACCCGCTCGCTCACCGGGGCCCGCGACCTTGTACCAGCGGGTCGAGTTCGGCGGCCCCATGTAGAGCAGCGTCCGCCGGAACAGGTTCACCTCATCCGCATAGGCGAGCTTCGTCTGCTTCCGGCCCGACAGCGGCGAGAACACCGACTTGAAAGTGACCTCGGCGACCCCGTCGATCCTGCGATCGACGGGGATGGCCGTCTCGACTCCGCTGACCGCGGGCCACAACCCGGGATTGGACTCGGCCAGGTGGATCTGCCGGTACTCATCGAACCCCGGCGTCGCGCTGATGATCTTCGAGTGCGGGCCCCTCCAGCGGTCCATCCCCTGCTGCCGGGGTTGATCGTCGCGCACCCACAGCAGGATCGAGGAGGCGAGGGGCTTCTTGACGAACGCCGGTGTAGTTGCCACAGCGGATCTCCCTTGGTTCGGTCGCGGGGTCGTTACTGCTTGAGGAATTCGGCGGCGATGGGCGCGAACTCCTGGTGGAACTGGAAGATCCCGCCGTGGCCGGAGTTCGGGTAGATGATCAGCTCGGAGCCCTTGATGCGGCGGTGCATGTCCTCGGACAGGACCGAGGGCACCATGCGGTCGTTGTCGCCGTTGGCGATCAGGACCTGCTGCGTGAGCTTGGACAGGTCGTGCGGTGTGCCGCGGCCGTACTTCTTGATGGCCTTCAACTGCGTCCGGAAGCCCTTCAACGGCATCGGCGCGTCGCGGCCTTCGGTGCGCGCCCCCGTCGTCCGCTCGACATAGGCCTTCGCGGCCCGCTTGCCCTTGGCGTCGCGGTTGAAGAACAGGAACTCCCTCGGGTCCGAGCGGGTCAGCGTCGCCTTCAGGATGTCGCGGTAGGTCATACCGGCGACCTTGTCGATGTCCTTGCCGCCCTTCGGGCCGGTTCCGGTGAGGACCAGCTTGCGGACGAGCTCGGGGTGCTTCGCGATGAGCGCTTGGGCGACGAAGCCGCCCAGGGAGAACGAGAAGACGTCGATCTGCTCGAAGCCGAGCGCCTTGATGAACGCGTAGGCGTCGTCGGCCATCGCCTCGATGCTGTCCGGCACCTCACCGCTGGAGGCGCCGACGCCGCGCTGGTCGAACGCGATCACGTGGCGGTTCTTTGCGATCGCATCGACGATCCGCGGGTCCCAGTAGTCGAGGGTCGCGGCCAGGTGGACGAAGAAGACGACCGGGATGCCGCCCTTCGGTCCCAGCTCGCGGTAGACGAAGTTGACGCCGCCGGCGGTGACGGTGTTCGTCGGCGCCGCGATGTACGACGTGACGACGGTGCCGTCCGAGTGGTCGTGCGTGGTCATGATGGTGCTCCTTCTCTAGGTGTGACGGTAGTGATGACTTGCGGGTTTGTTCAGATTTCGGTGATGACGGCCTTGCCGCGGACGCCGCCCTTCTCGAGGGCGTCGAGGGCCGCGGGAGCCTCGTTGAACGGGACGACTTTCCCGACGACGGGCCGGATCACGCCCTTGTCGACGAGTGCGGCGATCTCGCGGAGCTGGTCGCCGCTGGCGCGCATGAACAGGAACTCGTACTGCACGCCGAGCTTGCGGGCCTTGCGGCGGATGCCGCTGCTGAGTCCGGCGATGGCCAGGCGCAGCACCGCGTTCAGTCCGGCCTCGCGGGCGAAGGCCGGGTCCGGGGGACCGGAGATGCCGATTGCCTTCCCGCCCGGACGCAGGACCTGCAGCGACTTCTCGAGGTTCTTCCCGCCGAGGCTGTCCAGCGCCAGGTCGTACCCGGACAGCACCTGCGCGAAGTCCTCGGTGCGGTAGTCGATGACGATGTCGGCGCCCAGACCGCGCACGAAGTCGGCGTTCGCGGCGCTGGCCGTGGTCGCCACGGTGGCACCCAGGTGCTTGGCGAGCTGGATCGCGACCGACCCGACGCCGCCGGCCCCGGCGTGGACGAGCACCTGCTGCCCGGCCTTGACCTGGCCCTTCTCGACCATGGCCTGCCAAGCGGTCAAGGCGACCAGCGGCAGCGAGGCCGCTTCTTCCATGCTGATCGAGACGGGCTTGAGCGCCAGGTCGGCCTCGGCGACAGCGATGCGCTCGGCGAACGTGCCGATGCGGTGGTCCCTGGCCCGGCCGTAGACCTCGTCACCGGGTTCGAACCCGCGCACGCCCGCACCGACCTGGACGACCGTGCCCGCGAGGTCGTGGCCGAGGACGAACGGCAGTTCGTACGGCAGGAACTGCTTGAACTCGCCCTGCCGGACCTTCTCGTCGAGCGGGTTGAGGCTGGCGGCCCGCACCTGCACGAGCACGTCGTGCTCGCCCACGTGCGGCTCGGGGACCTCCGCCAGCTCCAGCGGGCCCTTGTACTCCTTGACGACGAACGCCTTCATGACTTGTTGCTCCTTCTTCGTGATGGTGTTGGTTGCGGCCGCCGCTACCGGCGGAGGTGGTCGAGCGCGGCGTCGACGAACGCGCGGTGGTTCTGGAAGGCGACGCCGTGTCCCGAGTCGGGGAACACCCGCACTGTCGCGTTCGGCAGCTGACTGGCGAGGGCGCCCGCGTTCTCGGGCGGGACCATGCGGTCGCTGTCGCCGTGTATGACGAGCACCTGGCCGGGGAACCGCGAGAGGTCGGCGGAAGCCTGCCGGCCCCACCGGCGCACCGCGGCGAGTTGCGCGCGGAACACCTTCGGGGTGACCGCTTTGTCGCGTCCGGCCTTGCGCTCCTTCAACCGAGCGAGGTACTGGCGTGCGGCGTCCCTGCCGACCGGTGTGCGGGTGAAGAACAGCAGCGCTTTCGGGTCGTTGAGCGTGACCAGGGCACGCAGTGTCGTTCCGATGGTCACACCGGTCATGTCCACCAGGCCCGGGCCGCCCGCGGGCCCGGAGCCCACCAGGATGAGCCGGTCGACCAGGCCCGGCGCTCGGGTTGCGACGGCCTGCGCGACCATGCCCCCCATCGACAGGCCGAACAGGTCGACCCGGTCGTGGCCGAGCCCTCTGATGACGGCGGCCATGTCGGCGGCCATCTCCTCCATCGAGGCGCGCACCTGCCCGGTGGAGTCGCCGACACCGCGGTAGTCCACGGCGATCACGCGTCGGTCCCGAGCGAGTCCGTCCACGATGCGCGGATCCCAGTTGTCGAGGTTCGCTCCCAGATGCGTCAGGACGACCAGCGGCACGCCGGTGCGGGGTCCGAGCTCTCGATAGGCGAACGCGGCGCCTGCCGCCGTGATCGTTCGCGTCGGCGCGTCCCGATAGCCCTGTGCTGTGTCTAGCTTCGACATCTGCTTCTCCTCGTCTCGCTACATCGACTATACATGAGTAGACTCAGATATGAACACACTCAGAAAAATAATCTAGGGAGGCACCATGGAGGGAAGCCAAGCGCCTATCGGGCGCCGAGAACGCGCTAAGCAGCGCAAACACGAGCGCATCCTGGCTGCGGCGCGGGAGCTCTTCTCGCAACACGGCGTGAGTGGAGTCACCACGCAGCAGATCGCCGACAAAGCGGACATCGCGATCGGGACGCTGTTCCGGTATGCCGCGACCAAGGCGGAGCTGCTGATCATGGTGCAGAACCAGAAGTTCGCGGCCGCGATCGACGACGGTCTCACCGCCGCGGCCGCCGCCGGGCAGGGACCGCTCGAAGCGGTGCTGGCACTCATCCGCCCGGTCGTGGTCTGCGTGCGCGAGCACGTCGAGAACGGCCGCACGTATCTGCGCGAACTCGTCTTCGGCGACCCGCTCGAGCCGTACCGGCGCGAGGGTCTCGCTCTCGCCGCCCGTCTCGAAGGCGGCGTCACCGCCCTGCTCGCCGATCGCGGACGCGCCGATGACGCTGCCGCGCTGGCGCGGGTGATCAGCGCGGTCATCCACATCAGCACCACGGCCACCATCCATCTGCACCGCGGCGACGACGAGGTCCTCGCCGACATCACCGAACAGCTGCGGGCGCTGCTGCACCTGCGGCACGATTCGTCCGTCCAACTCTGAAGGAGTCCTCATGACCAGCCACTACGATGTCGTCGTCCTCGGAGCGGGCCCCGGCGGCTACGTCGCGGCGATCCGCGCCGCGCAGCTCGGCAAGTCCGTCGCGGTGATCGAGAAGCGGTACTGGGGCGGTGTGTGCCTCAACGTCGGCTGCATCCCGTCGAAGGCGCTGCTGCGCAACGCCGAGATCGCGCACCTCTTCACCAGGCAGGCCGAGCAGTTCGGCATGACCGGCGACGTGACCTTCGACTACGGGGCCGCCTTCGACCGCAGCCGCACCGTCGCCGACGGCCGGGTCAAGGGCGTGCATTTCCTCATGAAGAAGAACGGCATCACCGAGATCGACGGGCACGGTTCCTTCCGCGACACGCGCACCATCGAGGTCGCCCTCGCCGGCGGCGCCACCGAAACGGTCACCTTCGAGGACGCGATCATCGCCACCGGCTCGACCGTGCGCTTCCTCCCCGGAGTCGAACCCAGCAAGAACGTCGTCACCTACGAGGAGCAGATCCTCAACCGCGACCTGCCCGAATCGATCGTGATCATCGGCGCAGGCGCCATCGGCATGGAGTTCGCCTACGTGCTCGCCAACTACGGCGTCACCGTGACCATCGTCGAATACGTCGACCGGGCCCTGCCGAACGAGGACCCGGAGGTGTCCAAGGAGATCACCCGGCAGTACAGGAAACTCGGCATCAGCATCCTCACCTCGACGAAGGTAGACGCCGTCGTCGACGACGGCTCATCGGTCGACGTCGCCTACACCTCCGCCGCAGGCGAGCAGTCGACGCTCCACGCCGACAAAGCGCTCATCTCAGTCGGCTTCGCGCCCCGCGTCAGGGGCTACGGCCTGGAGAACACCGGCGTCGCGCTGACTGACCGGGACGCAATCGCGATCGACGAGTTCATGCGCACGAACGTGCCCCACCTCTACGCGATCGGCGACGTCACCGCGAAGCTGCAGCTCGCCCACGTCGCCGAAGCCCAGGGCGTCGTCGCCGCCGAGACCATCGCCGGCGCCGAGACCATGCCGCTCGGCGACTACCGGATGATGCCCCGAGCCACGTTCAGCCAGCCCCAGGTCGCTTCGTTCGGCCTCACCGAGCAGCAGGCCGTCGACGAAGGACACGACATCAAGGTCGTCAGGTTCCCCTTCACCGCCAACGGCAAGGCGCAGGGCCTGGGTGAACCTTCAGGCTTCGTCAAGCTGATCGCCGACACCCGGCACGGGGAGCTTCTCGGCGCCCACATGATCGGCGCCGACGTCGCCGAGCTCCTACCCGAGCTCACCCTCGCGCAGAAATGGGACCTGACCGCCGCCGAACTCGCCCGCAACGTCCACACCCACCCGACCCTCAGCGAGGCGCTACAGGAGGGGTTCCACGGACTCACGGGCCACATGATCAACCTTTGAGCCATGACGGGCGCGGAGTGGGCGGCTAGGCGGCGAGCTCCTCACGGTGGTCGTGTCAGGCGCGGCTCACGGCCCGGCGCTGCATTGCACCCGTGAGCCGGACGATCGCGCGGCGCGGCAGGAACTTGGACATGAGGGCGAGCGGGCGGCCGTTGGTGATCACGGACGGCGGCCCGGAGCGGCGGTCGAGTGTCTTGAGCGCGATCCGGACCACCGCTTCGGGGGTGATGCGCTTGGTCCCGAGGTCGGCCGACTGGCTCCCGGCGGCGTCGAAGAACTCGGAGTCCATCGCGCCGGGGCTGATCGCGAGGACCCGCAGGCTGGTGCCGCGGGCTTCTTCCCACAGCCCTTCGGTGAAGCTGAGGACGAAGGCCTTGGTCGCGCTGTAGGTGGACATATAGGGCATCGGCTGGAAGCCGAGCAGGCTCGCGGTGTTGATCAGGATGCCGCTGCCCGCGGCGGTCAGCGGCGCGAAGTAGGCACGGCTGAGGTCGACGAGCGCGGCGATGTTGAGCGCGATCATGCTCTGCAGGCGCTCGGGGTCCTCCTCGCCGAACGGGTCGTGGGTCCCGAAGCCTGCGTTGTTCACGAGGCCGGTGGCGTGGATGCCGCGGGACTCGAGTTCGGCGCGGAGCGTGCGGCCCGCGTCGGGGCGGCCGAGGTCGCGGGCGACGGTCGTCACGGTGACGCCGTGGGCCCGGTTGAGTTCCTCGGCGAGGCGTTCGAGCCGGTCGGCCCGGCGGGCGACCAGGACGAGGTTCGAACCCCGTGCGGCCAGTTGACGTGCGAATTCCTCGCCGAGACCGGAGCTCGCTCCGGTGACGATGACGGTCTGGCGGCGGTAATCGATGGCGTTCATGCATTCACTATAGGCACGATTGTGCACTGAGTGCAAATCTATGCACTTGATAAATTTATGTACCATGAGTGCATGACCAGGAAACCCGCGCCGATCCGTGAGCAGACCCGCTCCGTGGTCCGCACACTGCTCGCCCAGACCGCAATGGACCTGTTCGCCGCCAAGGGCTACGACGACACCACGGTCGAGGAGGTCGCCGCCGCCGCAGGCGTCTCGCGGCGGACCCTGTTCAACTACTTCCGCAGCAAGGAAGACCTCGCGCTCTCCAGCCTGGCCGAACAGGGCGAACTCGTCGCCGCGCGCCTCGCCGAGCGCCCGGCCGACGAGGACGCCTGGGCAGCGCTGCGCGCGGCGTTCCACGTGATCGAGGAGATCGACACGACCCCCGAGAAGCGCCTCGAGTTCCTCACGCTGCTGTTCGGCAACGACGCCCTCCGCGCCAGGCACGCCGAGAAGCAGGCACGCTGGCAGGACCTGTTCGCACCGCTGATCGAGCCACGGCTCCCCGACACCGACCACCGCACCCTGCAGGCCCGCACCATCGCGGCCGCCGCGATCGTCTGCCTGCAGACCGCGATCGAGGAATGGGCCCGCCTGCGCGGACAAGTCGACCTGTTCGACCTCTACGACACCGCCGTACACGCCATCCGCCTGTGAACGCCCGGTCGTCTCCGCCGAAGACCTGGACCGCCTGCTCGACGCCGCCGACCTGAGGTGACCCGCCCCCGCCTCCAGTAGGGTGGTGCGGACCGGCTGCCGCCCAAGGGACCAGGAGGCCGCATTGAGAGCATTCGGCTCGGACACGCGACTGCCCACGGTCGCCCTGGTCCTCGACCTCCTCCGCGAGCGCACCACCGTCAGCCGCGTCGAACTGGCCGAAGCCACCGGACTCACCCGCGCCACCATCACCAACGCCGTGCGCAAACTCATCGAACTGGGCTTCGTCCACGAAGTGGGGACGGCGCAGTCTCAACGCGGCACCCCCCGCCGGCTCCTCGAACTCCAGCCCAAGGCCTGCCACATGGTCGGCGTCCAGTTCGACGCGTACTCGGCCGCCGCCGTGGTCGTCGACCTGGCAGGCGGCATCGTCGCGCGGCGCGAACTGCCCGCGCCCGGCGGCCGCGATCCGGACGCCGTCGTCCCCGAACTCGCGGCCCACGTGCGCGACCTCCTCGATTCGGCGGGCCTCGCCCGAGCCGACGTGCTCGGCATCGGCATCGCCACCTACGGACCCCAGGACCGCGACGCGGGCGTCCTGCTCACCCCGCAGCCGACCCCGGCCTGGCAGGGCTACCCGCTCGCGGCGGTGCTCGCCGAGGCGACCGGCCTGCCCGTCGCCATCGAGAACGACGCCACCGCGGCAGGAATCGGGGCGCAGACGCCGGGGGACCCGCAGCCGAACTTCGCGGTCGTCTTCATGTCCGGCGGCATCGGCGCGGGCCTCATCATCGACGGCCGCCCCTACCGCGGGGCGACCTCGAACGGGCTGGAGCTGGGCCACATCTCCGTGGACTCCGAAGGCCCCCGGTGCTCGTGCGGGAACCGCGGCTGCGTGGACGGCGTCGCCGGGCCCGTCGCGGTCACCGACCGGGCCCGCCGCGACCCGGCGCTGGCCGCGCGCCTCGGTCTCGACGGCGATCCGCTCGCCGACTTCAGGAGCGTCGCCGCAGCGGCCGCGGCGGGCGACCCCGACGCGGGCGCGCTCATCGGGGCTTCCACGCGGGCGCTGGCGGTCGCGGTGGTGAGCATGGTGAACCTGCTCGACGTCGGCCGGGTCGTGCTGGCGGGCAACGCGTTCGCGGAGATCGGCCCGGTCTACCGCCAAGCGCTGCAGGACGAAGTGGACCGGGCCGTGTTCATGCGGCATGTGCACGAGGTGCGGGTGGAGCTCGCCGCGGACGTCTCCTGCGCCGCGGCCGTCGGGGCGGCGATGGTGGTGCTGCGCAACCTGCTCGAGTCGCCGGGCGCGGGCGACCGGTCAGCACCTCATAGCTGACCGGTCGCCCAGCACTTAAGTGTCTTGTCGGGTCACAGGTAGGGGCTCTGGGTGAGCAGGTGGCTCCGGTAGCCTTCGCCGACACCGGGCTCCGGAGTGCCGGACCAGTCCTTGATGAGGACCGCGCCGCTGGTGCAGCCCCACGGGTTCCAGGTCCACGCCAGGTAGCCCATGCCATTCGCGTCGGCCCAGTCCACGAGCCCTTGCATGTAGCCGAACCCGCAGTCGTCCTGGCCGAACTCGCCGAGGACGACCGGCACCTCCTGCATCAGCGGGGCGATCTCAGCGTCCCAGCAGGACTCGGTCACGCACCGGTTGAAGCTGTACGAATGCCAGGAAGCGGCGATGTTGTCCAGCGGGTCGTTCGGCATGTAGGCCAGCCATTCCCGCATGTCGTTGGTCCACTCGAGCCCGCTGACCATGAGTATGTTCGTGGCACCGGTGCCGCGGACCGCGTCGACGAGGTCCTGCATACCGGCCACCTCGTACCCGATGCCGGCGCAGGTGCCGCCGTCGCGCAGGCACTGCCAGCCCAACGTCTTGTCCCAGTCGCTGGCCATATCCGGGTACGGCTCGTTGAACAGGTCGAAGACGACGGCGTCGTTGCCTTTGAAGGTGTCGGCGACGCCGGCCCAGAACTGCGGGGCGTACTGCGCGTCGGGCATCGGCTTCTGGCAGGTGGCGTGCAGATCGGTGCAGTGCCAGTCCGGTCCTGTGGTGTAGGCGCCCCAGGTCCAGTGCAGGTCGAGGATGACGTTGAGGCCGTTGGCGACCAGGAGATCGACGTAGTCCTTGATGCCTTCCTGGTAGGCGGCGCCGCTGGGTGAGCCGTTGAGGCCGAGCCAGCACTCCTCGTTGAGCGGGAGGCGCACGGCGTGGATGTTCCAGGACTTCATGGCGTCGACGGACGCCTGGTCGACGGGGCCGGAGTCGAACAGGCCCTTGCCCTGCACGCACGCGAACTCAGCGGAGGACCGGTCCACTCCCAGCAGCCGGTACGGCTCGCCGTCCTCGGTGACGATCTGGTTGCCGGAGACGCTGAGCTGCGGTGCCGGACCGTCCGGCGGGGTGGTGGTCGGGTCGGGGTCGGTGGGCGTCTCGGTCGGCTCGCCCTGGCCGCCGCAGGGGACGCCGTTGAGGGTGAATTCAGTAGGGGCCTCGGTGGAGCCTGAGCCGATGAAGCCGAAGACCTCGCGGGTCTGCCCGGCGGCGATGGCGCCGTTCCAGCCGACGTCGGTGCCGGAGAAGGCGCCGCCGGTCTGGCTCCAGTCGACGTTCCAGGCGCTGGTGACGGTGGTGTCGCCCGGGAACTCCCAGGCGAGGTCCCACCCGTCGACCGCCGCGGCGGCGGTGATGCTCACGCTGGCTTGGAATCCCGAGCCCCAGGAGCTGACGACGCGGTAGTCGACGTCGCAGCCTTGCTGCGCGGAGGCCTGGTTCGCGGTGGTGAGGCCGAGTGCCGCCGCGATGACGGCGGTCGCGCCGATCGCGGTGAACCCCAGGCGTTTTCGATGGCTGCTGCTGATCTGCATATGCCCGATCCCTTCGGACGGCAATGTGGGAAGCGCTCCCAAGGAGCCCATTAAAATGATGATCGTCGATATAAACGCTATTGTCAATGCGCTAAACAAAATCACCGCTTCCTCTTGCGGCGGGGCCGGGCCGCCTGTTACGTTGAGCCTCCAAACAAATGGCTCGACTGCTTCCCCAGGTCACCCTCACTTTCCTTCTCCCCTAGGAGCACTCGTGCGACGACGCACACTCGCCGCCTCCCTCGCGGCCGCGGCGGCGGCCGCAGCTGCCGTCCCGGCCTCCGCCGCCGCGAATCCCGGCCGCCAAGAGGACGGGTACACCTGGCGCAACGCGGTCGTGAACGGCGGCGGCTGGGTCCCGGGCATCGTCTTCAACGAGACCGAACCCGGCCTCATCTACGCCCGCACCGACATCGGCGGCCTCTACCGCTGGCAGGAGCAGAGCCAGACCTGGACGCCGCTGCTCGACTGGATCGGCTGGGAGCACTGGGGCTGGACCGGGGTCGTCTCCGTCGCCACCGATCCTGTCGAGACGAACCGCGTCTACGCGGCGGGCGGGACCTACACGAACGACTGGGACCCGACCGACGGCGCGGTGCTCTACTCCGATGACTACGGCAACACTTGGGGCGCAGCGGAACTCCCGTTCAAGCAGGGCGGCAACATGCCCGGGCGCGGCATGGGCGAGCGCCTCGCCGTCGACCCGAGCGACAACGCCGTCGTCTACCTCGGCGCTCCGAACGGGAACGGCCTGTGGCGCTCGGTCGACCACGGCCGCAACTGGTCCGAGGTGGAGGACTTCCCCAACCCCGGGAACTTCGTCATCACGCCCGGCGACGCCTACAACGGCGACAACCAGGGCGTCCTCTGGATCGAGTTCGACCAGACCGGCCGGATCTTCGTCGGCGTCGCCGACCCGGACGACCCCCTCTACGTCTCCTCCGACCGCGGCGCGACCTGGCAGCCCGTCCCCGGCGCGGTCGCCGCGCTCGGGACCGCCGACGGCAACCGCACCATCCCGAAGCAGGCCGCGATCGACCACGAGAACGGCCATCTCTTCATCGTCACCAGCTGGAATCCCGGCCCCTACAACGGCCCGCCGCCCTCCGGCAGGGGCGGCTCGATCCAGCGCCTGTCGCTGGCCACCGGCGAGTGGACCGACGTCACCCCGACCCACGACCCTGTCGGGACCATCCCCGGCTTCGGCGGGCTCACCGTCGACCGCCAGCGCCCCGGCACCCTCATGGCCGCGACCGAGAACCACTGGTACCCCGACGAGGTCATCTTCCGCTCCACCGACTCCGGCGCGACCTGGCAGACCGCCTGGGACTACGTGTGGGACAAGGACTACTCCTGGCCGCCGCGGCGCACGGACCGGTTCACCCTGAACCCCACCGGAAACGAATGGCTCACCTGGGGCAAGGCCGACGACGGCCCCGCGTACGCGATCAAACACGGCTGGATGATGGACGCCGTGTCGATCGACCCGCACGACTCCGACCGGATCATGTGGATCGGCGGCACCATCTGGGGCACCGAGCAGCTGACCGCGTGGGACGCGCAAGGGCCGCTGGTGGGCTGGGACGAGGCGGCCGGGCAGCAGGTCGCGCTGCCGGTGGAGCAGTTCGAGGTCGGCGTCCGCGTCCAGGGCATCGAGGAGACCGCGGTGCAGGACATCGCCGCGCTCGGCGGCACCCTGGTCTCGGCGATGGGCGACCTCGCCGGGTTCGTCCAGACCGACCTGGACCGGCCGGGCGCCATGATCCGCCATCCGAACTGGACCTCGGGCCGTGCCCTCGACTTCGCGGGAACGAATCCTGACGTCATCGTCGGCACCGGCGATGTCGAAGGTGATACGGACGGGCATGTGGGCGTCTCGCTCGACCGGGGCGCGACCTGGCTGACGACGAAGCGCCTCGACGGCGTCGCGGGCGGCGGCAACGCGGGCACTGTCGCCGTGAGCGCCGACGGCGCGGTCATCGTCTGGTCCCCGGGCGACGGCGCCACTGCGCCCGTACGCTCCTCTGACCTCGGCCAGACCTGGACGCCCGTCGCGGGCCTCCCGGCCGGGGCGCTGGTGCGCGCCGACCGAGTCGACCCGAACCGCCTGTACGCCTTCGCGAGCGGCGCCGTCTACGCGAGCGCCGACGGCGGCTCCTCGTTCACCGGCACGGGCGCGTCGGGACTTCCCGCCGCAGGCCCCGTCGACCTGCGTGCCGTCCCGGGCAGACCCGGCCACCTCTGGCTGACCGGTGGCGAGACCGGCAAGGCGTACGGCATGTGGCGCTCGACCAACCGCGGCAGGACCTGGCGTCGCGTCCAGCGTTTCGAGGAGGCCGACGCGGTCGGCTTCGGCAAGGCCCGCAACCGCTTCGGCTACCCCGCGATCTACGCCTCCGCGAAAGCCGACGGACAGCGGGGCATCTGGCGCTCTACGGACGAGGGCCTGACCTGGACGCGGATCAACGACGACGCGCACCAATGGGGTTGGACCGGCAAGGCGGTCACCGGCGACCCTGACGTGTACGGCCGGGTCTACATCGCCACCAACGGCCGCGGCCTGATCTACGGCGACATCGCCGACTGACGTTAGGAATCATTGTGAGCGAGCAGGTCCAGGTCATCGAAGTCCGGGAAGGGCCCGGCGACCGCCGGTTCGACGGGATCGGGGCGGTCAACGGCGGCGGGGCGACCTCGGTGCTGTTCAAGGACTACCCCGAGCCGCAGCGCGGTCAGATCCTGGACCTGGTGTTCGCGCCGAAGTTCGGGGCGTCGGTGAGCGCGATGCTCGTGGAGGTGCCCGGCGACGGGAACGCGACGCAGGGGTCCATGCCCAGCCACATGCACACCCGGGACGACCTGGGCACGCACCGCGGCTACACGTGGTGGGTGGTGCGGGAGGCGAAGCGGCGCAACCCGGTGCTGAGCTTGGACGCCGTGGCGTGGAGCGCGCCGGGATGGATCGGCGACGGCGAGTTCTGGTCGCAGGACATGGCCGACTACTACGTCTCGTGGGCGCGGCTGCTGCGCGAGGTGCACGGGTTCGAACTCGACGCGATCGGCTGCCGCAACGAGAAGGGCGTGAGCCTCGACTTCGCCAAGCGCCTCCGGGCGGCCCTCGACGAGGCCGGGTTCGCATCGGTCCTCCTGCACGCGTTCGACAACTGGCCCGACGACAAGTTCGACTTCGTCGAGCAGCTGCGCCGCGACCCCGAGGCGGTCAAGGCGGTCGACGTGATCGGCGCACACGTCATGTACGGCAACGACGTGCACGCCCCCGACGAGGTCCGCGCCTGGGCCGAGGAGGCGGGCAAGCCGATCTGGAACACCGAGGACCACGTGTACCTGAGCGGGTTCGACTGCCTGATCAGCATCGTGGAGTGCTTCAACGAGAACTACCTGCGCAGCGGCGCCACGAAGACCGTGCTCTGGTACGACGTCGCGGGGGTCTACCCGGTCGAGCCGTACGCGGTGGACCCGGCGATGATCGTGGCGCACGAGCCGTGGAGCGGGCACTACCGGGTGCGGGAGGCGCTGTGGGGCTACGCGCACTACGGCCAGTTCACCGAGCTCGGATGGACCTATGTGGACGATGCCTGCACGTTCCTGGACGGCGGCGGCAGCGTCGTCGCCCTCCGCTCGCCCGCAGGCGATTTCAGCGTCATCGCCGAGACGAAGGACGCCCGCGCGGGGCAGCGCCTGCGCGTGCGCGTCCCCGGCGGCCTCGCGCAGGGCCCGGTGACCGTGTGGCGCAGCGACGCCGCCGAGCAGTTCCAGCACCTCGGCTTCATCGACATCGTGGACGGCGCGGTGGAGATCGACCTCGCCCCCGACTCGGTGTACTCGCTGTCGACGACCACCGGTCAGCGCAAGGGCGGTTTCGCCGAGGTCCCCGCCAGCGCGCCGTTCCCCTTCCCCTACCGCGACACGTTCGGCGGCTACGGCGATCCCGAAACACGCGGGCACCTGCCGCGGTTCACCGCCGACATCGCCGGGGCGTTCGAACTCGTGCCCGCGCCAGAAGGCGGCACGTGCCTGCGGCAGGTCGTGCCCGCCGCGACGCTCTCGTGGGCCCCGGACTGGCGGCCGTACACGATCATCGGCGACGCCGCCTGGACCGACTACGAGGTCGCGGTCAGCGTCCTCCTCGAAGCCGGGGAGCGCGCCGCGCTCATGGGCCGCGTCAACCACGTCGGCACCGGCTACGGCTTCATCCCCAAGTGCTACCTGTTCGAACTCGCCGCCGACGGGACCTGCCGACTGGTCTCGGTCGACGGCAAGGAGGACCCCGACGAGGCGGTCGGCGACGCCGAGCAGCAGGCCATGATCGCCGCCGGACGCGGCCGGGGCGCCGGAGGGGAGCACACGCTCGCCGAGGCGGCGGTCCCCGCGTCCCCGGGCCGCTGGCGCCGCGTGGCGATGCGCTTCTCGGGCAACGGCATCACCGCGCTGATCGACGGCGAACCGGTCCTGGAGGCGGTGGACGCCACGCACGAGGCGGGCATGGCGGGCCTCCTCGCGGGCACCGAACCCTCCTTCAGCACACCGCGTTTCGCGGACCTGGTCGTCAAGCCGCTCGGCGCCGACGACCCGACGGCCACGGTCGAGCCGGGGGACCCGCTCTACTAGACCTACCGGCGTCCCGCCGGTCCTTGGAGTCGTTCGTCGTCGGCGGAGAGGCCGATGCCGGGGTGAGCCGACGTCGCCCACGGTCTCGTTGACCGCGACCACGTGGTCGGTGATGCGCTCGGGGGGCCTGGGCGGGCGAGGACGCCGTCACCATGCCGGCCGCGAGCTCCAGCACGGCGGCCGCGCCGACAGGCGCGGCCGTCCTCTGCGTTCGTTCCGCTCATCGCGGGGTTCCTTCCGTAGATCCGGTGCGTGCCTTGGGGTACCGGGGGGTCGGCTCGCATCGTGAGATTGGGATATCGTTATCCTTGGATCGATGCTATTCATGTCTGGAGCAGGAATCACTACCACGATATCGTTTTCCTGAGAACGCATGCCGTGCGCTAGCGCCGCCCGACCATCGACATCAAGGAGCACCATGACCACTGCCGACGCATTCGCCGGGTACCTGTACGTCCACTTCAAACGCGAAGGGCCCCAAGGCGAGCAGATCTACTTCGCATTGAGCGACGGCGACGACCCGCTGCACTTCGACGACCTCAACGGCGGCGAGCCGGTGCTGCGCTCGACGCTGGGTGCGCGCGGGGTCCGCGACCCGCACATCGTCCGCGCCCCGGAGGGCGACCGGTTCTTCATGGTCGCCACCGACCTGCGCGTGTTCGACGACCCCGATTGGGACCACGTGCAGCGCTGGGGCAGCCGGTCGATCATGGTGTGGGAGTCGCGCGACCTCGTCGACTGGGGCGAAGGCCGCCTCGTGGAGGTCGCGCCGCCCGAAGCGGGCAACACGTGGGCGCCCGAATCAGTCTGGGACCCCGAGCAGGACGCCTACCTCGTCCACTGGTCCTCCACGCTCTACGCCGACGCCGAGCACTCGGGCGATTCCTACAACCGGATCATGTACGCCACCACCCGCGACTTCCGCGAGTTCTCCGCGCCGCGCGCCTGGATCGACCGGGGCCGCCAGACGATCGACACCACCGTGATCGAGCACGACAGCGTCTACTACCGCTTCACCAAGGACGAACGCAAACGCGGCGGCCAAGCACCGCTGGGCAAGTCGATCTTCTCCGAGACCGCCGCCTCGCTGACCGCTCCTGAATGGACGCCTCTTGCCGAGGGCATCGGCCTCGGCGCGATCAAGCAGGGCGAAGGCCCGCTCGTCTACAAGTCGAACACCGAGGACAAGTGGTTCCTCTGGATCGACGAGTTCACCGCCGAGCGCCGCTACGTGCCCTTCGAGACCACCGACCTCGCCGGAGGCCAGTGGACACCCTCCACCGGCTACCGGCTCCCCGACGACCCCTGCCACGGCGTCGTCCTCCCCGTCACCGCCGAAGAACACCGGCGGCTGGCCAAGACCTGGGCCTGACCCGGCCCCGACCGCTCCCACACCGTTCCAACGGAGGAACCTCTCATGCGACCACCGACAGCCGCCCGTCCCAGGCGCGCCGCCGCGCTCACGGCGGCACTCCTGCTCTCCATAGGACTCGTCCAGCTCGCCCCCGCCGCCTCAACGGCTCAGGACCTCGGCACTTGCGAGGTCCAGTTCAACACCACCACAAGCGAAACCGGATTCAGCCACCCCGGCATCGGACTCACCGAGCCCATCGTGCAGAACGTGCGCGACCAGCTCGCGGCCGGTGCCGAGCCCTGGGCGTCCGGCTTCGCGGAACTGCAGCGCTCCAACGCCGCCGGGGAGAACGTGAAACCCTCGAACGCCGGAGCCGACCCCGCCAAGCCGCGCACCACCGCGTTCAACCAGGGCACGAGGGGGCTCTTCGAAGCGGACGGCCTGAAGTCCTACACCCAGGCGGTCATGCACGTGCTCACCGGGAAGGAGGTCTACCGCAAGAACGCGCTCGCCATCATCCGCAACTGGGAGCAGATGGACCCCGCCAAGTTCGAGTACTACACCGACTCCCACATCCACAACGGCATCCCGCTCTTCCGCATGGCCTCCGCCGCCGAACTCCTGCGCTACACCAGCTGCGGCGACAATGAAGCCCTCAAGTGGACCGACGCGGACACGCAGGCGTTCAGCGACAACCTCATCAGGCCCGCGATCGCCACGTTCATGTCCTCGCCGGACCGCTTCATGAACCAGCACAACTACCCGCTCATGGGCTCCATGGCCGGATCGATCTTCATGGACGACAAGGACCTCTACGCCGAGAAGGTCGAGTGGTTCACCGTCAACGAGACCGCGAAGGACGAGGGCTTCAACGGCTCCGTCGCCCGCCTCGCCCGCTGGGTCGACAAGAACGACAAGACCGGCGAAGCGATCGACGACCCGCACGTGCAGCTCACCGAGATGGGCCGCGACCAGGCCCACGGCGGCGGCAACATCACGAACTTCGCGGTCCTGTCCCGCATGATGACCGCTCAGGGCACCGAAGTGGACCCGGTCGACGGCACGGTCTCCACCGCCGATGACGCCGTGGGGCCGTACGAGTTCCTCGACGACCGGATCCTGAAGGCCGCCGACTACTTCTGGCAGTTCATGTCCGGCCGCGACCCCGAGTGGACCCCCGTCGGGTACGCGATCTCGCCGGACGGCACGATCCGCGACACCTACGACCACATCGCCGACGGCTACCGCGGCCGGTACGCCACCGCGAGCTTCTGGGAGATCTACTACCACTACAAGTTCACGCGTGGCGAGGACGTCGAGGCGATCGCCCCGTTCTTCGCCGAGGCCTACGCCAAGCGGTTCACCGGCGTCGGCTGGGACGGCCACGACGGCGGCGGCGACTCCTGGATGTTCGCGCCCGCCGAAGCGGCCGGTGAAACGGCCCAGCAGCCGAACGCCGACCCCGACCTCCTCGAAGTCGAGCAGCGCTACACGCACCTCGCCGGAGACGTCCAGGAGGGCGACGGCTACGTCACTATGGCGGACGGCTCGAAGATCGCCTACCTCAGCGGCGCCAACAACAGGCCGCAGCAGGGCTTCCTCGTCCGCACTGAAGGCGAGGCCGTGATCCACCTCGGCGGCGTCAGCCACAACGACACCGTCAAGCGCGACACCACCGTCACCGTCCCGGACACCGGCGGCGAATGGCGTTACGTCACCGTCACCAGGGGCATGGACAACATCCTGTTCATCGAGACCGAGGGCGCCGCGGTCGACATCGACCACATCAACACCAACGCCCAGGCCGAACTCGACGGACCGGTCTTCCCCGACGACGCCCCCGACCGGGTCGTCGGCTGGGACGGCGCCGACCTCACGGTCGACCTCGCCGCAACCGGACCCGAAGGCACCGCCTACAGCGCCGCCGGACTCCCCGAAGGCGCCGAGATCGACTCGGCCACAGGGAAACTCACCTGGACCGGAGCGGACTCGGGCACGGTCACCGTCGCCGCCGACGACGGCACCAGCGTCGCCGCGCGCACCGTCGTCCTCGACGCCGCCGCCGACCGCGACGGCGCGATGGCGCTGGCCGAGGAGGACTTCGAACCCGAGGACGGCTACGAGTCCGCGACCGAGGCGGCCTTCACCGCCGCACGCGAAGCGGCCGAAGCCGAACGCGAGGACGGCACCGACGCGGCCTACGCGACCGCCTTGGCGGGCATGGTCACCGCGTTCGACGGCCTGCGCCTCGTCGACCCGAAGTCCGCAGTGGACGGCAGCCTCGACTATGCGAACCTACTGCACGCCTCCACCGCGAAGGAACGCACCGCGCTCCTCATCGACGGCGACAACCAGACCGGCACCGGCTACCCGCAGGCCGTCAACATGTCGCACGTCTTCGACTTCGGCCCCGATTTCCGGGTCTCGGCCCGCGAGTTCGGTTTCCAGAGCAACATCTTCGCCGACCGGCTCGCCAACTCGGCGGTGTTCGGCTCGAACGACGGCGTCACCTGGACCAGGCTGACGCCGGGGACCACGGCCTTCACGCAGGACTTCAACACCCTCGAAGTCGAGCCGGAACTCCGGGACGACCAGTTCCGGTACATCAAGGTCCAGATGATCGAGCAGCTGCCGGACGTCCTCTACGGGATCATCCGCGGCGTCTTCGAGATGACCGAGTTCCACATCTACGGCGAGCGCCACGAGATCGGCAACCAGATCGCGAAGGCCAGCTTCACCTCCGAGGACGCGGTGGCCGGGAAGGTCGCTGTCGGCGACACTGTGGACGTCGCCGTCACCACGCGCCAGCCGGTCGAGTCCGTCACGGTCAACGTGATGGGCATCGAGGCGGCCGCCTCCTCGGACGACGGCGTCAACTGGCTCGCCCCCGTCGTCCTCGACGGCGTCGAGCCCGGACCGGTCACCCTCAGCGTCGACTACACCGGCGCCGACGGCACGGCCGGGCCGACCCTCTACGGCCCCACCGAAGGCGCGGGCCTGTTCGTCGGCGGCAACCGGGACCAGTGGATCGACGTCGCGAACCTCGCCACCGTCCTCGCCTCGGACAAGCAGTGGCCCGGCAACGGGCTGCCCGCCGACCAGGTCGGCTACCTGCTCTTCGACGGCGACGCGAACACCGCCGGGGACCTCAACACCGGCGTCGGCTCGTACTACACAGTGGACTTCGGCGAAGGTGCGTCCGTGCGGCTCGACGAGGTGTACTTCCTGCCGCGCCTGTGCTGCACCTCGCGCTCTGACGGCACGATCGTCCAGGGCTCGAACGACGGCACGACGTGGACGAACCTCACCGAGCCGCTGACCCGCACCGCGGCGGGCGTGTGGCAGGGCAAGCCCGTCACCGACGACACGTCCTACCGCTACTTCAAGATCTACAACCCGAACCGCTGGCACGGGAACCTCGGCGAGGTCCAGTTCTTCGGGGACCTCGCATAACCGACCGTCTCGGGCCGCCCGCCCCGCCGCGCAACGACGCGCGGCGGGGCGGTGCGGTGTTCAGGCCTGGATCGCCAGCAGGCCCGGGTCGACGGCGTGGACGAGCGGCTCGCCGGCGGCCAGCCGCTCGGCCTCCTCGACGATGCTGAGCCCCATGCGGGCCAGCTCGTTGCCCTGCGAGCCCGCAACGTGCGGCGTCAGGAAGAGGTTGGGCAGGTCGAACAGGCGCGAGGCCGGAGGCGGCGGCTCGGGATCGGTGACGTCGAGGACGGCCGAGATCCGGCCCGTCGCCAGTTCGGCCACGAGCGCGTCGGTGTCGACGAGCGATCCCCGCGCGGTGTTGACGAGCACGGCGCCGTCCTTCATGGCCGCCAACCGCGTCGCGTCAACGAGGCCCCGCGTCTCCGGCAGGTCCGGGGCGTGGACCGAGACGATGTCGGCTTTCGCCATGAGCGCGTCGAGGTCCACGAGCCGCACGCCGAGGCGGGCGGCCTCGTCCGCGTCGACGTGCGGGTCGCTGAGCAGCACTTCGAAGTCGAACGGGCGCAGTAGCTCGATGACGCGCCGTCCGATCCTGGAGGCCCCGATCAGACCCACCGTGCGCCCGAAGTTGCCGGTCCGGCCGTGGTCCTCGCCGATCACGAAGCCGCGCTCGGTGCGGAACCGCTCGCGCAGGCCGAAGATGTTCTTGCCCGCCAAGAGGATCACCCCGAGCGTGTACTCGGCGACGGGCACGGCGTTGGCACTCTGCGCCGAGACGACGGCGATGCCGCGCTCGTAGGCGGCGCGGTCGATCCACTGGACGCTGCCCGCCGCGTGGAGCACCGCGCGCAGCTTTCCGGCGGCGGCGAGCACGGGCGGATCGAGCCGGGGCGCGCCCCACCCGGTGATGAGCACTTCCGCTCCGGCGAGCGCGGCGGCCGTCCGCTCGTCGCTGAAGTCGCGCGCGACGAAGCCTGGGTCGATGTCGAGGACGGCGCGGAGGCGGCGCAGGTAGGGCTCCGGGAAGAGCTTGGGGAGGTACACGGGGTCCATGGCGAACAGCCCGGGGATGCGGTCGGTCATGCGGAATCCTTGGTAGGCCTGAGGGATAACGATATCTAATCTAGTGTCCGAGATTGCTCGTGTCGAGATCGGAGTCCAGTAACCGGGACGCCTTGACTCGCTATATGCAGTGGTCGTTGCGGGCATCGAGGTGGCGATACAGTGCCTCTAGATATTGACATATATGGATGATAACCTTATCTTCAAATATGGGGGATAACGTTATCCGATCTCGGCTCGCGTACCCCCCAGCCCCCTCGCCAACGACAGCCGAAGGAGCACCATGACCGACAACCGCACCG
This sequence comes from Glycomyces sp. NPDC050141, assembly GCF_055586545.1. Classification (NCBI taxonomy): domain Bacteria; kingdom Bacillati; phylum Actinomycetota; class Actinomycetes; order Glycomycetales; family Glycomycetaceae; genus Glycomyces; species Glycomyces sp. NPDC050141. The sequence goes on from NZ_JBVJHZ010000017.1 coordinate 56,851, forward strand.
GCAGCGCCCGCTTCAAACGGCGGCACCTCCTCAGAGGCGCGGTCGCCGCCACCGCCGTCGCCGCAGCCGGAACCGGCGGACTCGCCGTCGCCAGAGCCCAGCAGCAGGAGGTCGGCACACAAGCGCTCGCCCACCCCGGGATGCTGCACCTCCAAGCCGACTTCGACCGCATGAAGGCCAAAGTCGACACCGGAGCCCAGCCCTGGAAGCAGGGCTGGGACAAGCTGGTCGCCAACGGCCACTCGGCGAGCACCTGGACGCCCCAGCCCGTCGAAGAGATCGTCCGCGGCAACACCGACAAACCCCAGAACTACTGGCTGCTCTACAACGACGCGCACGCCGCCTACCAGAACGCCCTGCGCTGGCGCGTCAGCGGCGACACCGCCCACCGCGACGCGGCCGTCCGCATCTGCAACGCATGGTCGGCGACGCTCAAGTCGATCTACTGGCCGCCCTCGGACTCCCGCCTCGCGTCAGGGATCTACGGCTACCAGTTCGCCAACGCGGGGGAGCTGGTCCGCGGCGCCCCCGGCTTCGAACTGGGCCGGTTCCAGCAGATGATGAAGACGGTCTTCTACGAACTCAACGCCGACTTCCTGGTGCGCCACAACGGCACCTGCGACACCCACTACTGGGCCAACTGGGACCTGTGCAACATGGCCTCGATGCTCGCCATCGGCATCCTCTGCGACGACCAGGCCAAGATCGACGAAGCGGTGGACTACTTCCACAAGGGCGCGGGCGCCGGATCGATCACCAACGCGATCCCGTTCATCCACGGCGACCTCGCCCAGTGGCAGGAGTCCGGCCGCGACCAGGCGCACTCCATCATGGGCATCGGCCTCATGGGCACCTTCATGGAGATGGCCTGGAGCCAGGGCCTCGACCTGTACTCCGCGCGCGACAACGCCTTCGCGAAGGCCGCCGAGTACGTCGCCCGCTACAACCTCGGCTACGACGTGCCGTTCACGACCTACCGCAACTGCGACGGCGTCGAGCACACCGTCGTCTCCGAAGGCGCGCGCGGCCAGATCCGGCCCGTGTGGGAACTCGTCTACAACCACTACAGCGTCCGGCGCGGGATGCGCGTGCCCCACGTCGCGCGCATGGCCGCGCTCGCCCGGCCCGAAGGCGGCGGCGGCGACTACGGCGGCAACTCCGGCGGGTTCGATGCCCTCGGCTGGGGCACGTTGGCGCACATGCGCTCCACCCCGGCCGTCGAGTCAGGCGCGACCTACCTCCTCATGTGCGAGCGCTCCGGGAAGGTCCTCGAGAACGCCAGATCCACGGTAGACGGACGCGCGGCGATCCAATGGGCCGAGAACGGGGGCGCGCAGCAGCGGTGGAAGATCACCGACGTCGGCGGCGGCTACCACAAGCTGGTGTGCGAGCACTCCGGCAAAGCCCTCGACAACGGCAACTCCACTGCCGAAGGCGCGCAGGTCAAGCAGTGGACCGAGAACGGCACGGCCCCGCAGCGGTGGAAGATCACCGACGTCGGCGGCGGCGCCGTCAAGCTCACCTGCGAACGCTCCGGCATGGTGCTCGACAACGGCAACAAGGAGGTCGACGGCGAGCCCGCGATCCAGTGGTCCGACAAGAACGCCGTGACGCAGCGCTGGCGTCTGATCCGCGCCGCCTGACCTGGGGAGGGTGAAGGGGCCGAGCGCGACAGCGCTCGGCCCCTTCATGGTTCTCAACCCTTAACGGCGCCGGTGAGGACGCCGGAGGTGAAGTAGCGCTGGAGGAACGGGTAGACGATGAGGATGGGGACGGTGGCGAGGACGATGACCGCCATCTGCAGCGTCACGCCGGGAGGCGGGGGCTGGTCCGGCGAGACGATCGCCCCCGGGATCTGGACTCCGGCGAGGACGTACTGCTGCAGGACGACTTGGATGGGCCACTTCTCGGCGTCGTTGATGTACAGCAAGGCATTGAAGTAGGTGTTCCAGTAGCCGACGGCGTAGAACAGGCCCATGACCGCTAGGACGGGTTTGGAGAGGGGCAGGACTATTTGCAGGAAGATCCTCCATTCGCCTGCGCCGTCGATCCTGGCGGCTTCGATGAGTTCTTCTGGGAGGCTTTGGAAGAAGTTCCTGATGACGATCATGTTGAAGGCCGAGATGAGGCCGGGGATGATCAGGGACCAGGTGGAGTCCAGGAGCCCGAGGTATTTGATGAGCATGAAGTTGGGGATGATGCCGGCCGAGAAGAACATGGTCGCGAGGACCATGACGAGCACGATCTTGGCGCCGGGGACTTGGCGGGTGCGTGCCAGGCCCCAGGCGAGCATCGAGGTCGCGGCGAGGGAGAGCAGGGTGCCGACGACGGTGATGAAGAGCGAGTTCGTGAGGCCTTGGGTGACGGTGCCGCCGTTGAAGATCGCGCGGTAGGCGTCCAGGGAGAACTCGGTCGGGAAGATGACTCCGGCGCGGGCTTGGGACGGTGCCGCGAAGCTCATCGCGATCACGTACACGAGCGGGTAGATCATGGTGGTCACGATCAGGGTGATCACCAGGGCTTTGGCGGCCCGGACCCAGACCGGCGCGGCGTCCATCCACGGCGGACGGCCGGTGGGCTTTGCGATGGCGGTCATCAGAAGATCCCCTCTCCGCCGAGCTTCTTCGCGAAACGGTTGGCCGACAGGACGAGAATGGTCCCGATGACCCCTTTGAGCAGGCCCGCCGCCGTAGCCACGCCCCACTGCCCGCCCATGACGCCGCGGAAGTAGACGAACGTGTCGAGTACCTGGGCGGCTTCGGCGCCGACCATGGGCTGTTGAAGTAGCAGCTGCTCGAAGCCGACGGTGAGGATCGAGCCGATGTTGAGGATGAGCAGGAGCGTCGCGACCGGGACAAGTGCCGGGAGCGTGATGTGCCAGGTGCGCTGCCAGCCGGTCGCGCCGTCGATCGCGGCCGCCTCATAACGGTCCGAAGGAATGCCCGCGATCGCCGCGAAGAAGATGATCGTGCCCCAGCCGCAGTCCTTCCAGATCCCTTGGAGGACAGCCAGGATCTTGAACGTGTCGGCGTTCGTCATCGCGTCGAACCCAGACATCCCCCAGGCGTCGAGGATCCCCGCGACGAGCCCGCCGCCGCCGAGGACCTGCTGCCACACCGAGATCACGATGACCCAGGACAGGAAGTACGGCAGGTACACGACCGTCTGCACCATGCGTTTCACGCGGTCTGAGATGAGCGAGTTCAACAGCAGTGCGAGGGCGATCGGGGCCGGGAACGCGAAGACCAGCTGCAACACCGCGATGATGAGCGTGTTGCGCAGGGCCTGCAGGATCTCGGGGTCGGTCCAGATCGCGTTGAAGTTCGCCAGCCCCACCCAGGGGGAGCCTTCGATGCCCCTGAAGGGGGAGTACTGCTGGAACGCGATGACGTTGCCGAGCATCGGCACGTACGCGAAGACCACGAAGAAGAGCGCGCCCGGGATGATGAACGTGTACGTCCAGCGTTCGCGCCAGATACGTTGGCGCAGTGAGCCTCTGGGGCGGCGCTTCGCCGTGGTTGCGGGTGGCCCCGGGGCCCGCTCGGTGCGGGTCCCGGGGTTGTCGGTGACGCTCACGCTCACTTGCCGGCGTCCTTGAGGGCCTGGGTGTACTCGTCCTTGACCTGCGTGCCGCCCTGCGACATGTAGTTGGAGACGAAGGACTCGAGGTCGTCGACGCTCTCGCGGCCGGTGATGACGCCGTTCTCGAAGTCGGTCCACAGCTGCTTCAGCTGCGCGCCCTTGGCGATGAACGTCTGCGAGGCAGATTCGTATCCTTCGAGGGGGCGCGCGATAGAGTTCTGGGCCATGGCTTCCATGACCGTCACGAAGGAGTCGACCCACGGGGCGGCGTTGGGATGCACGAAGTATGAGCTGACGCCGCCGGGGATGCCCACGTACTGCACGCCGAGCTCGGTCGCATACTCCGCGTTGGGGATCGGGATACCGTGCTCGTCGAAGTCGAAGTGGCGGCCCTCCTGCCCTGAGTAGACGAAGAGGTGCTCCTCGGATCCGTACGGGGCCGAGAAGTAGTCGAGGACGTTGAGGATCTCGGTGAGGCGGTCCTCGTCCTCGGCGGCGGCCGCGGAGATGCAGGTCGACTTGCCGTAGGGGATGTTGCGGACGACGACCTGGGCGGAACCGTCGAACCCCGGCATGTCGAAGAAGTCGAACTTCGCGCCCGGCAGGTCGGCCTCCCACTGGGAGAGCCCTGCCGCGCCGATCGCGGCGCCGACTGCGTCGTAGCGCAGGGCCGCGCCGGAGACGATGTCGGTGGGTGTGGGGGACATGGAGACCGGGTCGAAGATCCCCTCGGCCCAGGCGCGCGCGAGCCATTCCAGCATCGCCTTGTAGTTCGCGGTCTGGGTGATGTGGACGAGGTCGCCGTTGCCGTCGAGCTGCCATTCGGGACCGGTCTTGAACAGCCGCTGGAACATCGAAGCAGTACCGGGGTGGGCGTCGTACTTGTTGAGCCCGTACACCTTCTGCCCGCCAGGGCCCGAACCGAGCGCCGAGACCTCCTTGAGCATGGTAAACAGCTCGTCGGCGTCCTTCGGTGCGCGGCCGATCGAGGTCTGGTCGACCAGGTCGGCGCGCATCACCGGCAGGTTGGTGAGCGCCCATGACCCTGAGGGGACCTGGTAGATCCGCCCGTCCTTGAGGCTCGCCTGCCAGATCTCCTCTTGACGTGCGGCCAGGTTCGGCCACTTGAGGATGTTGTCGCCCGAGAACACCTCGGAGAGGTCGGCGAACGCGCCGTCGCGGATGCCCTGGAGGTTCACCGCGGACTGGTCGTTGACGAAGACCAGGTCGGGGACCTCGCCGGAGGCGAGCATCGTCGCGAACTTCTGGTCGAAGACCGGCTGCGGCACGAACTGCGGCTCGAAGCTCACGCCCAGGCGCTCGTTCAGCTCCTGCCAGTACGGGTTCTCGTCCAGGGGTTTCGACGGGTCGCCCCAGGTGAGCTGGAAGCTCGTGACCTTGCCGCCGGAGCCGGGCTCGCGGTTGACTGATTTGAAGTAGGTCTGCACCGGCTCGGTGTAGACGTCAAGCATGCCTTCGGTCTCAGTCGCGTAGAACGGCTGGACGTCCAGCTCGGGTGCGGGCTGGTATGCGGGCATGTCGTAGTCGCCGCCCGCCGTGCCGCCCGCGTTCTCGGAGCATCCGGCGGTGCCGGCGCCGACCGCGGCGGTCGCGGCTGCGGCACCTGCGGCGCCGAGGAGCTTGCGGCGTGAGAATTCGACCATGAGAGGGGTCCTCCTAGTGATGTCCCTGAGGTTGACGGTTTCGGTTCGACGTGCGGGAGCGGGGCCCCGAGGTGCCGGAAGGGTCGGCCTGCGCTGCCCATCGCCGAGAGAAGGTTATCAAGATGATCGATGTCGGTCAATGATCGAGATGGCAAGGGCTTTCTGAGCCCCGATGAGATTCGCTTGTGGCAGTGATGAAATGCCTGCTCAACCGAGTTACTCTGCCACAGTCGGAGCTTTGAAATTGATTCGTGCTCGGCTCGACATCTGAGATAACGATTATCTCACCGTGGCATCCCGGGCGCGGTTCGCGCAGACCGTCTCGTATCCTCAATGGCATGGCCTCCCCGAAGTCGTACCGCGCCCCCGTCCTCGCCGATGTAGCGAAGGCGGCGGGCGTCTCGGTCCCGACCGTCTCCCGCGTGCTCAACGGCACCAAGAACGTCGCCCCGGAGCTGGTCGCGCGGGTCAACGCGGCGGTGAAGGAGCTCGGCTACCGGCCCAACAGCGCCGCCCGCTCCCTGCGGCTGAGCCAGTCGAACCTCATCTCGATCATCGCGGAGGCCACGACCTCGAGCTACGGCTACGCGAACACGCTGCGCGGCGTCGAGATGGCCGCGCAGCAGGCGGGCATGTCCGTGTCGATAACCATCCTTTCGTCAGATGACGACGACGCGGTGGCGCGGGCGGTCGACCTCGCCTTGTCGCAGCCCATCGGCGGCGCGATCGTCCTGGAGTTCCGGGCCGCGGGCATGAAGGTCTCGAAAGCGCTCCCCGAGTCCCTCCCGGTCGTCGGGGCCGGGGGCGCGTCGGAGCGCACGGACGGCTCACTGGCGGCGCTCATCGACGAGGCGGCGGGCGGGCGCCAGGTGACCGAATACCTGCTGCGGCAAGGGCATCGCACGGTGCACCACATCGCCGGGCCCACCGGCGGCAAGGCCTCGGGCCGCACCGAGGGCTGGCGGAACGCGCTGCAGGACGCCGGAGCCGAGGTCCCCACCGTGATGCACTCGGAGTGGGACGCCCTGTCCGGCTACCGCTGGGGGGAGCGGATAGCGGGCCGCGACGACGTGACCGCCGTGTTCTGCGGGAACGACGAGATCGCGTTGGGCGTCATGCGGGCCTTGGCCGACCGCGGCCTCGACGTCCCTCGCGACGTCTCCGTCGCCGGTTTCGACGGCCAGCCGCTCGTCTCGCTCTGGCGCCCTTCGCTGACCACGGTCGAACAGGACTTCGAGGATCTGGGAGCGCGCGCATTCGACCTGCTCTCGCAGCAGCTCCAAGGCAAGACCGACCTCAAGTCCTCAGTGGTCAAACCGCAGCTCGTGGTCCGCGAGTCGACCGCGCCGCCGCGCGGCTGACACGGCGAACGCCCGGAGTCGCCTCCGGGCGTTCGGACGCAGCGGGACGCTACTGCGGCGCGTCGCCGAAGTCGTCGATGCGGAGGCGCTCGCCGCCGCGCAGGGCGGACTCGTGGGCCATGATGCCGGGGAGCGTGTACCGCGCGGCCACCCAGGCGTTCACGCTCGGCAGGGTCTGCTCGTTGACGGCGGTCACGAAGTCGTGCACGAGGAGGTGGTGGCTGCCCATGTGGCCGTTGCCGAGCCCCTTGAACTCGACCGGGAGCGCGGAGGTGTCGTGGACGGGCGCGTGCCCGGAGATGAACGAGTCGTGCAGCGCAGGGTCGACCTTGGCGAGGACCGGGTCGTCGGCGCCGGTGGCCCAGCCGGGCTGGACCAGCTCGGTCACGTCCTCCAGGGGCTCGGACCGCCCGTGCCAGAAGGTGGCGCGGGAGTTCTGCTCGAGGATGCCCTCGGTGCCGTAGAAGGTGAAGCGGGACTCGGGGATCCAGTGGGCGAGGCCGACGCGGCGGAACTCGTTGGTGCGGAAGCTGGAGCCGTCGGCGGTCTCGAACAGGGCGGTCGCGTTCGAGAAGTCGTTGTCGAACATGCTCACGGCCTTGTCGAAGACGCCGTCGCCGCGCTGGTCGGGGACGCCGATGGCGCTGACGCTGACGGCGTGGGTGTCCCAGGCGCCGAGGACGCCGCCGATGGCGTGAGTCGGGTACTTCATGGGCGGGAAGCTGGCGGTCTTCTTCCAGTCGGCGCCGCCGCTGTACTGGTAGGCGGCGTAGAAGCCGTGGTCCATGTCGTGGACGTAGTCGCCCTCGGCGTAGAAGAGGCGCCCGAACGCGCCCTCGGCGGCCTTCTGGCGGGCGAGCACCGTGGTGGGGTTGTACTGGCTGGTCTCGCCCATCATGTAGGTGAGTCCGGTCTCCTTGACGGCGTCGATGATCGCGCCGATCTCGTCCACTGTGAACGCCATCGGGACGGCGGAGTAGACGTGCTTGCCCGCGCGCAGCGCCTTGACGACGAGCGGGCCGTGGGTCCAGCGCTGGGTGAAGATCGCGACGGCGTCCACATCGGAGGCGAGCATCGCGTCGAAGTCGTCCTCCGTCCCGGCCAGGCCGAGCTCGGCGGCGAGGGTCGTAGCGCGCTCGGCGATGACGTCGGTGACGGTGACGCGGGAGACGCCGGGGTGGGCGTCGAACAGCTTCGCGAAGCCGCCGGCGAACTGCCCGGCCCCGACGATACCGATAGCGAACACGGGGAAGCTCCTTCGTTTCAGGTGAATGGCCGAACGGCCGGTGCCGGACGCCGCCATGACCGTATTAGTTTCGATCCGAGAAGTCTTCATCGATACGAGCGGGTGTTTCTTGGATACTCAGATCGCGATCCAGCCGCCCGAACTGCTCGGGTGGGCCGGGCGCCCCGTCCTCATGGACGCCGCCCACCAGCACGACGACCTGGAGATCAACTTCGTGGCCGAGGGCGGCACGATGCTCTACCTGTTCGGTGGCGAGCCCGTCGAGATCGCGCCCGGCTCGGTCGCGGCCTTCTGGGCGGCGGTGCCGCACCAGCTCGTCGCCAACACCGCGACCCGGGCGCACTGGGTGCACGTTCCGTTCGCGACGTTCCTGGGCTGGGGCCTGCCCGCCGCGCTCGTAGGCCGCCTGCTGTCGGGGAAGCCGCTCATCGCCCCGCCCTCGACCGCGATGCCGTCGGACCCCGCGAACTTCACGCAGTGGGCCGCCGACCTGGCGGGCGGGCAGCCCGAGCGCCGCCGCATCCTGCTCCTCGAAGTCGAAGCGCGCGTCCGCCGCCTCGCGCTGGACGCGCCGGGGGAGCCCGCGGCCCCGTACACCGGCGGCGACCCCGCGCTGCGCCACGTCGTCGCCATGGTGCGCCACCTCGCCGAGCACTTCCGCGAGCCGCTGACCGTGGCCGACGTCGCCGCCGCCGCGAACCTCCACCCCAACTACGCGATGGCCCACTTCCGCAAGATCGTGCGCACGACGATCTGGGAGTACCTCCTCGGATGCCGCCTCGCCGAGGGCCGCCGCCTGCTCATCACGACCGACCTGCCGATCGCCGACGTCGCCGCCGAGTCGGGATTCAGCTCGGTCAGCCGCTTCTACGCCGCGTTCAAGGCCGAATGCGGCCTCCCGCCCGCCGCTTACCGCAGGCGGCACCAGTGACGCGAAGGCGGGCCGGGACACCGTCCCGGCCCGCCTGCCATGCCGCGCTTCAGGTTCGGGTGCTCAGCGCAGGCGGAGCAGCGCCGAGCCGTGCGGTTCGAGCTTGACGGCGAGGTGGTCCGGGGAGTCGAGGTCGACGCGGTTCCAGCAGTCGCGGATCCGCTCGGGTTCGGGGACACCCAGGGACGACCACGGGAGCATCAGCTTCACCGCGGTGTCGCCCCGGTTGAAGGCGGCCGCGAAGGTGCCGTCCTCGGAGACCCAGGCGAGGAGTTCGCCTTCGCGCCAGACTTCGCGGGCGCCGACGGGATGGCGCACGGCGGCAAGGACTTCAGGGTTGGTGAGCAGTTCGATCGTCTCCGGGCTGGAGCTCGGCAGGTCCGCGCCGACCATGAGCGGGGACCGGGCGACACACCACAGGGTGAGCATCGTCCGCTGCTCGTCGGGCGTGAGCAGGCTGTCGCGCGGCTCGCCGACCTCGGCGCGGAGACCCATGCGGCCCAAGGGGAGCATGTCGGCGTCGGGCCAGTGGCCCGGGCCGGCGTGCGGCGCCCAGTCGCGGAGCAGGTCGAACTGGGCGTCCACGTCCCGCCAGCGGTCCCACAGGTCGCCCGAGACCCGCCACATGTGCGAGTGGGCCTTGAGGTGCTCGGCGTGGTCGATCGAAAGCCCCACGCCGGGCGAGAGGCTGAAGACGATGTCGCGTCCGGAGCGGTCGATCGCGCGCTTGAACGCCTCGATCTCGTCGTCCCAGTACGGGCCGATCATGTCGTCGGCCTTGATGAAGTCCACGCCCCAGTCGGCGAACTGGCGCACCAGCGCGTCGTAGTACGCCTGCCCGCCGGGGTGGGAGTGGTCGATGCCCCAGTTGTCGTCGTTCCACGCGCAGGGGCGGTCCTTGTCGGCGATCTGCGCGGCCGTGTAGCCGGTGTCCTTGATCGGCGCGTCGGCGGCGACGGCTTGGCGGGGGATGCCGCGCAGGATGTGGACGCCGAACTTCAGGCTGAGCGAGTGCACGTAGTCGGCCAGCGGTTTGAACCCGGCACCGTCCGCCGCTGAGGGGAAGCGGTTCGGCGCGGGCTGGGGGAGACCGTACTCGTCGAGGACCAGTTCGGCTCCGGGGTTGTAGCCGCCCGCGCGGGCTTTCGGCTCGTACCACTGGATGTCGACGACCACGTACTCCCAGCCGTGCTCGGCCATGTGCTCGGCGATGAACGCCGCGTTCGCGCGCGTCTCGGCCTCGGTCACCGAACTGCCGAACACGTCCCAGGAGTTCCAGCCCATCGGCGGGGTGGCGGCGAGAGGTTTCACGATAGTGCTCTCCTTGCATACGGGGAGATCGGAGCGTATACCGGTAAAGCCGCCCCGCGGGGTGCGGGGCGGCTCGACTGCGTCAGGCGTTGATGTCGCCGTAGATGATGCCGCGGCCGTTGGTCGTCAGGTAGACGCGGCCGTAGATCTGCGGGTCTCCGGTGATCGCGGAACCGGAGTAGGCCCACTGGTGCTCGTCGTCGTTGATGCGGCGCCAGCGGACGCCGCCGTCGGTCGAGCGGTAGATCGCGGCCTTGCCGTCCTTCAGCGCCGACGTGAAGATCACGGGGTAGCCGGATCGCTTGGCGGCCTTGCCGAAGCCGATAGAATCGGCCGTCTCGAACACCGTGATCTGCTTCCAGGTCGTGCCGCCGTCCTTGGACTGCCACATACCGCCCGGGACGCCTTCCTTGTCGTCGCCGCGCCCGGCGAGCCAGACGTGGTTCTTGCGGCCGGGAACGGCCCGGAAGACGTCCACACCCGCGGTCGGAAGGCCTTGGGCGCCGGTGTCGGCGAAGGTCTTGCCGCTATCGGTACTGCGGTAGAAGGTGCCGCCGGAGAAGGCGTACAGGACCGAGGCCTGAACGCGGTCAGAGCGAATCTTCGCCCCGGCCGGGAGCCCTTCGACCGGGTTCCACGACTGGCCGAGGTCGGTGCTGTACACCGGGGCGACCTCGGAGTCGCCGGGAGTCCACAGGATCACGGTCCCGTCAGCGTTGACCGCGACGGTGCCGCCGTGGCCGTCGCCGGGGACGCCCGCGACGGGCGCGGCGTTGCGCCAGGTCTTGCCGCGGTCGGTCGAGACCCCGACGTGGCCCTTCTCGTTGCCGTGCACGTTGCCGGTGCCGACCACGATGTCCCGGGCCTTCTCGGCGAAGTCGACGCTGGTGCCGGTGGACCAGCCGGTGGGGATCATCAGCTCGGCCCGGCCGAGGTCGGTGTGGACGAAGCCGCCGACGTCGCCGACGGCGGAGACGAGCGTCCCGCCGATCGCGGCGAGGTCGAGGCTCGCGCACTCCTCGACGCCTTCGGCGCGGACGCCGACCGTGAACTTCTCGACGGGCAGGCCGACGCGCTGGCCCGCCTCGTTCTCGCCGATGAGCTCGCCCTGCGAGTCCCACTGCGTCAGTTCCTCGGTGCCCCAGATGGTGGCGCCGGTGCCCCACATGATGCGGCCGGAGTCGTGCGGGTCGATGGCGAGCGCGTCGATCATCCAGCCGTGCTTGACCGCGTACGCGGGGCCGCTGTCGGTGCCGCCCCATGACAGCCAGGGGCTGCCGGAGTTGTCCATGTCGAACCGGTCGTGCCGGTCCTGGCCTTCGGCGTAGTCCCAGCTGAGGGACCAGGTCGCGCCGGAGTCCGTGGAGCGGTAGAGGATCTCGTCGGGCCACCAGTTGTTGCGCGTGGCCGCCATGAGAGTGCCGGGGTTCTGGCGGTCGACGGTGATCCCGCCGAAGCCGGGGATCACGCCGCGCGGGTTGTAGGCCGGGGTGACGTCGGTCCACTCGCCGGTCTGGGTCGCCAGGCGGACGATCTTGCCGCCGTTGCCGGAAGCAGGCGCGCCGTTGTAGGGGCCGGGGTCGTGGCTGGTGACCATGTAGAGGTAGCCGTTGGTGTTGTCCACAGCGGACTGCTGCGGGAAGGTGCGGTTGCCGCCGGCGTCGCCGAGGATCTCGGCCGCGCCGGGGACGGGCTGCCAGGTCGCCCCGCCGTCCTCGGAGACGTACAGCGGGTCGGCCGGGTCGGCCACGCCCACATAGGTCTTGCCGCCGATCTGGTCGAAGTCGATCCAGATGACGCCCTGGTTGTCGGCCTGGGTGATGTTGTTCGGGTCGATGACGAAGTTGCCGGGGTTGGGGAACTCCTCGACCTTGGCCCAGGTGCGGCCGTAGTCCTTGGAGCGCCACAGGCCGTTCCCGTTGGGGGTGCCCAGGTAGACCTCGGCGTTGTCGGCGGGGTTGACCGCGAGGCGTTCGCCCATGCCGCGTCCGGGCATGTTGCCGCCCTGCTTGAACGGCAGTTCGGCGATGCCCCAGTTCTCGCCCTTGTCGTCGGAGTAGAGGACCGCGCCGTTGTTGGGGTCCCAGTCGATCGTGTAGGTGCCGACGGCTGCGTAGACGCGGTTCGTGTCGACCGGGTCGGTGGCCATGGAGACCACGCCCGAGTAGCCCCACTTGTCGCGCCCGACCCAGTCGAGCAGCGGCTTCCAGGTGCGGGTGTCCTCCTGCCAGCGGTAGCAGCCGCCGATGTCGGTGCGGGCGTAGATGAGGTCCGCCTCGGTCTCGTTGAAGACGATGCCGGGGACGAAGCCGCCGCCGTTGATGGCGACGTTCTTCCAGGTGTAGGTGTCGCCGCCCTGCCGGTCGCGCTGTTCGGCTCCGGCGATGAGGGGGATGGACAGGGCGCCTGCCCCGACCACGGCAGCGCCTGCGGTGGCGGCAAATGTGCGTCGTCGCACGTGTTGCTCCTTTGCGTTGATTGGGGAACTTGCGTCAAGGGGCTGGGGGACTAGGGGTAGCGGGCGTCCGGGCCCGGCAAAAGTCCGGACGCCCTTCCCTCGCGGACCCTCACAGCCGCGGGTTATCCCTTCACGGCGCCGGTGATGACGGCCTTCGTGAAGTGCTTCTGGATGAAGGGGTACATGATCACGATCGGGACGATGGTGCAGACGACGACGGCCATCTTCAGCGCAGCGGTCGGCGCGGATTCCCCTCGGGCCTGGTACTGGGCCGTGGCCTGGGCGCCTTCGGGCAGGCCCTGGGTGGACATGAGCATGCGCTGCAGGACGACCTGGATCGGCTGGGTCTCCAGACCCGGTGTGTAGAGCACGGCCTGGAAGTACATGTTCCAGTAGCCGACCGCGTAGAACAGGGCGATGACGGCGAGGATCGCCTTGGACATCGGCAGGACGATGGTGAGGAGGATGCGGAACTCGCCGGCGCCGTCGATGCGTGCCGCGTCCAGCAGTTCCCCGGGGATGGAGTTCATGAAGAACGCGCGCAGGATGATGATGTTGAACGTGCCGACCGCGCCGGGCAGGATGAGCGACCAGTAGGAGTTGAACAGGCCCAGTTGCTGCACGACCAGGAACGAGGGGTACATGCCTGGTCCGAACAGGAACGTCAGCAGGATGAGCCAGAGGATCGGGCGGTGCAGCAGCGACCCGGTCCGCGAGAGCGCATAAGCGCCGCAGATGGTCAGCACCACGCTGATCGCGGTGCCGACGAAGGTCAGGGTCAGGGTCAGGAGCAGTGAGTCGGTGAGCGCGCCGCCGGAGAAGATCTCGCGGTAGGCCTGCACCGAGACTTCGGTGGGCAGGACGAGCAGGGATCCGCCGGCGCGGTTGAGGGCGTCTTCGCTGGCGAAGCTGGTGGCGACGACGGCCCAGATCGGGAGGACGATCGCGGCGGCGTAGCAGACCATGAACAGGAACTTGACGGCTTTGCCGGCGAGCGAGGGCTCTTCGTCCCAGATGGGCCGGTTCTTGTTGCGGCGCTGGGGTTTGACGTTGATGGCGGTCATGACTTCTGGTAGATCCCTTGCTCTCCGAGGCGGTGCGCGATCTTGTTGGCGACGAGGATGAGGATCAGTCCGATGACGCCCTTGAACAGGCCCGCGGCGGTGCCGAAGGACTCGCCCTGGTTGCCGACGATCGACTGGTAGTACACGTACGTGTCGAGCACTTCGGTGGCCTGGTAGCCGACGGCCTGGCGTTGGAGCTGGTACTGCTCGAAGCCGACGGAGAGGATCCCGCCGATCTGGAGGATGAGCAGGAGGATGATGACCGGCCTGATGCCGGGCAGGGTGATGTGCCACATGCGGCGCCAGCGTCCCGCGCCGTCCGAGGCCGCGGCCTCGTAGAGGCTCGGGTTGATCGACGCCAGGGCGGCGAGGAAGATGATCATCCCCCAGCCCGCGTCCTTCCACGCCCACTGCATCCACACCAGGAACATGAACGTGTCGGGGTTCGAGGTGAAGTGCAGCCGTTCGCCGCCTCCGTCCATGAGCCAGTTCGAGATCAGGCCGTCGGCGCCGAGGACCTGGACGAACACGGTCACGACCAGCACCCAGGAGAAGAAGTGGGGCAGGTAGACCACCGACTGGAACGTGGAGCGGACCTTGAGGGAGATGATCGAGTTCATGGCCAGGGCCAGGACGACCGACAGCGGGAACATGCACAGCAGGTTCAGCGCCGCGAACTTCAGGGTGTTGAGCAGCGCCGGGGTGAAGTACGGGTCGTTGAAGAGCCGTTCGAACCACGCGAACCCGACGAAGGGGTTCTCCCAGAAGGGCCGGTAGGGGCTGTAGTCCATGAACGCGATGATGTTCCAGGCCGAGGGCCAGTAGTGGAACACCATGAGGTGCGCGACCACGGGCAGGGCCAGCACCAGCAGCGGCCAGTCGTGCCGCAGCCGCTGCGCCACGGTGCGCTTGCGCCTGACCGCCGTCGGGCGGGAAGCCTCGCCTGCTTCCGGTGGTGCGGTGCTCTGGAGAGTTGCCATCGCTTCAGATTCCAGTCGTGTAGTTCCGGTACGGGCGGCGGTCGGGCGGCCGCGGGACCGCCCGACCGGGTGTGCTACTCGTCGCCGTAGACGGCCAGGTACGCGTCGGTGTAGTGCTTGCGGGCGTCTTCGCCGCCGTTCTTGAAGTACGTCTCGACCATCTCCGGGATGGAGGAGAGGTCGGCGCGCCCGTAGGCGATGTCCGACTGCTGGTCCCAGAGGGTGGTGCCAGCGGCCTTCGCGGCGGCGGGGGCCTCGATGCGGATGCCCTGGAAGGGGGGCTCCACGACGTACTGCTGGATCGAGGCGTTGTACTCGAAGCGCGCGGTGACCATGTCGGGGTCGCCGGTGAGGAACGTGTCGACCTGGGCGAACGCCTTGAAGTTCACCGGGCCCTGGACGACCTCGGGGCCCGCCCCGATGTACGTGGGGTTGCCGCTGGCGTCGAGCTCGAAGTGCTCGCCTTCGACGCCGTAGTTGAGCAGTTGGTACTCCGTGGTGCCGTACGGGGCGGCGCACCAGTTCGCGACGTCCAGGATCTCCTCGACCTGCTCCTTGGAGAGGTCCTTGTTGAGGAAGGTCCAACCGCCGATGCCGGCGGACAGCGGCACGATGGGGGCGCGGCCCTTCGCGGCGAGCGGCGGGAGCGGGGCGACCGCGCCTTCGGCCTGGCCGTTCTTGACCTTGAGGTTGTAGTCGTTCCAGCGGACCAGGTTGTCCTGGGTGAACATGACCTGCCCGGCCTCCTGCATCGCGGCGGCGTCGAGGGTCCCGGTCGGAGCGTCGGGGTGGATGAGCCCTTCGTCCCAGAGCGTGCGGCGGAACTCCATGAGTTCGGTGAACTCGGGCTTCTCGATGTTGTTGATCATCTTCTTCTGGTCGGGGTCCCAGTTCCAGCCGTCGACGCCGCCGAGGTTGAACCACTGGCCGATGAACCAGTCGAGGCCCACGAAAGCCCACCGCGAGTCGGTGGTCCAGGCGCGGGAGACCTCGAGGAGCTCTTCGACCGTGGTCGGCATCGCCAGGCCCTCGGCCTCCAGGAGGTCGGTGCGGGCGAGGATGCCGTTGCCCTGGCCGCCGCTGTAGGTCATGGGGATGGCGTAGATGCCCGCGGTCTCGGGGTCGTTCGGGTCCTTGGACCACACGGCCTGGCCCCACGAGTCGGACGGGAGGGCGGCGAGGAGCGGCCAGCGCTCGGCGATGTCGCCCTGCACGATCTCGGTGAGGTCGTAGAAGGAGTTGACGACCGTTTCCTGGAAGTTGGCGAAGGAGCCGGTCATGTAGTTGAACAGCTGGATGCCGTCGCCGTACTCGTTGGCCTTGACCCACTGGACGGCCGTGTCGCCGTAGGTCATGCCGTCGCCTTGGCGGATCTTGACCGTGGTGCCGCCCCAGGTTTCGGCGACCTTCGCGAAGTAGGGGTCGTCCTGCGCGGGCGGGGTGCCCCAGCACGGGATGCTGATCTCGTAGGTGCCCTTGCCGGAAGGCAGGTCGGTGATGGCCTGGACCGGAGCGGGGTACGAGGTGAACGCGGAGGGGTGGTGCGGCGGCTCGCCGACCAGGTCCGGCTGGACCGGCAGCGGCCAGTCCTCGTGGGTGGGGAGGAAGTCGAAGCCTTCGCTCGTCTGGGTGGAGCCGGTGCTGCCCTGGATGTCGGAGCAGGCGGCGATGACCGGGAGGCCCGCGGCCCCCGCGGCCCCGAGCCCCGCGGCCTTGAAGAGGGAGCGGCGTCGGAAGGGCGCCCGGTCTGAGGGAGTGGTCATGTCGCTGAACCTCGTTGTCGCGAAGGGATAAGGAGTGACGCAGATCGGGCGTATCGAGGTATGTGTATGCCTGACCTGGTGCGCTGTACCGTACGCAGACGCCATCGACTTTGTCAACTAATGAAACCAACTTGTTTGCAAAGGCCGCCCGACATACACCCGTAAAAGCCTCAACCAGGGGCATCGTGCCGCCCGGTCGCCTCCCGATACCGTTGGCCTTGAACAAACCGAGGAGAACGCAATGGAGCAGACACCGGCGGCCGACGACCGCCCGCCCGCGGCCCCGCTGAGCGGCCTGGAGCGCAGCACCCTGCGGGAGCTGCTGGTCCACGGGCCGAAGTCGCGGGCGGAGATCGCCCGGGAGCTCGGCATGTCGCGGGCGAGCCTCACGCGCGTCACGCGCACGCTCATCGAGCAGGGCCTGGTCGCCGAGGGCCCCCTCGAACTGCGCGGCGCCACCGGCAGGCCCAGCGAGGTCCTGCGCATCCGGCCCGAGGGCCGCCGGTTCCTCGGCGTCAAGCTCACCGGCGAGCGCCTCTTCGCCGTCGTGACCGACCTCGCGGCGCAGGCGCTGGCCGAGTACAGCGAGCCCCTCGCCTCGCGGTCGGTCGAAGACGCCGTCGCGCAGATCGCCGGCGTCTACGCCCGCCTGTCCGCCGACCACCCCGGCATCGCCGCGGTCGGCATCGGCCTCGCCGGGGACGTCGTGGTGAAGGGCGACCGCCAGACCGTGCTGCAGTCGCCGTTCCTCGGCTGGGGCGAGGTGCCGCTCGCCGACCTCGTGGGCGAGCGGGTGGGCGTGCCCGTCGCGACCGAGAACGACGTCCGCGCCCTGACCGCGGCCGAGCACTGGTTCGGGGTCGGCGCCGGATACGAGTCGATGGTCCTCGTGACCGTCGGCACCGGCGTCGGGGTCGGCATCGTCGTCGACGGCAAGGTCGTCACCGGTGCCAGCGGCCGGGCCGGGAGCGTCGAGCACCTGCCGGTCGACCCGGGCGGCCCGCGCTGCGAGCGCGGCCACCGCGGCTGCGTGGCCTCGTACCTCCCGAACGCGGCGATCGTCGCCGCGCTGCGCACCCCCGGGCTCGACTACGCGAACGTCCTCGAGCTCGCGCGCGGCGGCGACCCCGCCGCCAGGCAGGCCTTCCGCGACGCCGGGCACGCGCTCGGGGTCCTGTCCGGGATGCTCGCGAACACCCTCGACCCCGAGAAGATCGTCATCACCGGCGACGGCATCGCGGTGACCGAGCTGGCCCGCGACGAGATCGACGCCGCGATCGCGATGCTCCGGGGCCCCGACGAGGCCCCGGTCGCCCTCGACATCCAGCCGTTCGAGTTCGCCGAATGGGCGCGGGCCGGGGCCGTGCTCGCCATCCGCGACCACCTCCGGTTCTGAAATGGTTAGTTTCATGAGTTGACAAACAAGGGCGACTTGTCGATACTTGGGCGGCCCCAGCCAGTCCACCGAGGAGTCCCCATGTCCGAACCGCGAACCGTCGCCGAACCGCCGCCGCTCCGGCAGCACGTCACGGCGCCGGACCGGGCCGCCCCGCACGCCCCCGACGGCCCCGAGAGCGGCGGGAAGACCCGGATGCTCTGGGCCGGAGGCGTGTCCGTGGTCGTGCACCTGCCCGAGCGGGGGCTCCCCGAAGTGCTGCACTGGGGCCGCGACCTCGGCGACCTCAGCCATGGCGACTTCGAGCAGCTGCACCGGGCCCGCGTCCGCCCCGTCTCGCCCAGCGCGCTCGACGCCCCGTGGCCCCTCACCCTCGTGCCAGGCGAGCACGACGGCTGGGAGGGCCGCCCCGGCTTCGCCGCGCACCGCGCCGGACAGGCCCAATATCCTGAGTGGACAGTCGCCGACGAGGGCTTCGAGACCGACGTCGAGACCGGGACGCTCCACGTCCGCGCCGAAGCCCCCGGCCTGCTCCTGCGCAGCGAACTCCACCTCGACGACGCCGGCGTCCTGCGCATCGCGCACGAGATCGCCAACACGTCGGCGACACCGCTGAGCCTCGCCTCGCTCGAAGCGGTCCTGCCGGTCGACGACCGCGCCGCAGAAGCACTCGACTTCACCGGCCGGTGGACCCGCGAGCGCAGCCCGCAGCACGGGCCCCTCTTCCAGGGCAGCCGCGTGCGGGAGACCCGGCGCGGGCGCACCGGCCACGACGCCCCATTCGCGCTCGTCCTCGGCACGCCCGGGTTCGACGCCGCCGCAGGCGAACTCTGGGCGGTCCACCTCGCCTGGAGCGGCGACGCGGTCTACCGCCACGACGCCCTCCCCGAAGCGCGGACCCTCCTCGGCGCGGGACCGCTGCTGCGCCCTGGAGAGATCGAGCTCGCCCCGGGCGAGTCGTTCCGCACCCCCGACGCCGTGTTCGTCTGGAGCGACCGGGGACTCGACGGCCTCGGCGACCGGTTCCACCGCTCGCTGCGCGCCCGGCCCTCGCACCCGCGCGGCCCCCGCCCCGTCGTCCTCAACACCTGGGAGGCCGTCTACTTCGAGCACGACCTCGACCGCCTCGAAGCGCTGGCGCGCACGGCCGCCTCGATCGGCGTCGAGCGGTTCGTGCTCGACGACGGCTGGTTCCCCGCCAGGCGCGACGACCGCGCCGGGCTCGGCGACTGGACCGTCGACCCGGAGGTCTGGCCCGAGGGCCTGCACCCGATCGTGCGCACCGTCCGCTCCCTGGGCATGCAGTTCGGCCTGTGGTTCGAGCCGGAGATGGTCAACCCGGACTCCGATCTCGCACGCGCGCATCCCGAATGGCTGCTCCAGCCCGCTTCGGCCCGCGCCTGGCGCGGCCAGTACGCGCTCGACGTGTCGAACCCGGACGCGTTCGACCACCTCCTCGAATCGATCTCCGCGCTCGTCGCCGAATACGGCCTCGACTACATCAAGTGGGACCAGAACCGCGACCTCATCGAGGCCGTGCACGCCGGGAGGGCGAACGTCCACCGGCACACCGAGGCCGTCTACCGGCTCCTGGACCGGCTGCGGGCCCGGCACCCGTCACTGGAGATCGAGTCGTGCGCCTCCGGCGGCGCCCGCGTCGACCTCGGCATCCTCGAACGGACCGACCGGGTGTGGGCCTCGGACACCAACGACCCGATTGAGCGCCTGGCGATCCAGCGCTGGACCGAGCTGCTGCTGCCCCTCGAACTCATCGGCGCCCACATCGGACCGCCGACCGCCCACACCACCCGCCGGGCGTCGAGCCTGGACTTCCGGATCGCGACGGCGCTGCTCGGCTCCGCGGGCATCGAATGGGACATCACCGCCTGCACCCCGGCCGAACTGGATCTGCTGCGCGGCGGCATCGCCTGCTACCGCCGCCTCCGCGGCCTCCTCCACACCGGCGCCCTCAGTCACCTCGCCACCGGCGACGACGGATTGGCCGCGACCGCCGTCGTCAGCGACGACCGCACCCGCGCGGTGGTGCGCGCCGCCAGGCACACCACCGGCGGCCGCGCGCTCGCCACGGCGCTCCGGGTGCCGGGCCTCGACCCGGACACCAGGTACCGGGTCGCGCCCGTGCCCGAACTGCCGGTGCCGCAAGGACTCGACGAGGTGCCCCCGCCTTGGCTGACGCAAGGCGGCCTGCGCCTGCCCGGCTCGGTGCTCGCCGACGTCGGATTCCAGCTCCCCCTGCTCGCCCCCGGCGAGGCGCTCGTCCTGGAGATCACCGCCCTGCGGTGACGACCGGCAGCGGCCCTTCCTGTCTCACATCGCTTTGTAAGCATCGGGAACCAACCGGTTGCGAACAGACGCCTCCAGCGGCGGTCGCCACCCGCGACCGCCGCTGTTCAGTCTGCGCCGCACACCGATCCCCAGTCGAATGTCCTGAATTGTCGACGCCCAACGTGCCTACTTAGTTTCATGTATTGACAAAGATGAGTGCGGGGGCCTACGGTGCTTCACGGGCCATGGATACGCATCTATCTATGCGCTTAGATTCGTGGCCCTTCATGACAACCCTCCCTCCTGACAGGAGTCCTGCGATGAGTCCATCCACCGCGCACCGGAGACGGCTGCGCCTAGGCGTGCTAGCCGGAGCCGCCGTCGCCGCCCTGACTGCGGGCCTCCTCGGCGCGGTCAGCGCCCAAGCGGCCCAAGGCTGCGAAGTCGACTACGAGGTCACCGGCGAATGGCCGGGCGGCTTCATCGCCGACGTCGAGGTCGCCAACCTCGGCGAGCCGGTCGACGGCTGGAGCCTCGAATGGACCTGGCCCGACGGACAGCGCGTCACGAGCATGTGGAACGCGAAGCACACCGCCGCGGGCGAGACCGCGAAGGCCGAGAGCTACGGCTACAACAAGAAGATCGCCACCGGCGACTCGGCCGCCTTCGGCTTCACCGGCTCCTGGTCCGGCGCGAACACCGACCCGACCGGGTTCCGCCTCAACGGCCGCCTCTGCGACGGCACCACCGGCGAACCCACCGAGACGCCCACGGGCGGACCCTCCGAATGGGACAACGCCACCGAGCAGGTCGCGGCCATGGAGCCGAGCACGAACATCGGCAACACGCTCGACGCGCTGGGCGGCGAGACCGCCTGGGGCAACCCGATGATCACCGAGGAACTGCTCCAGACCTACAAGGCCGAAGGGTACAACTCGATCCGGCTTCCCGTGACCTGGGACGAGTTCACCGGCCCGGGTCCGGACTACACGATCGCGCCCGAGCGCATGGAGCGCGTCGCGCAAGTCGTCGACTGGGCCTTGGCGAACGACCTCCAGGTCATGGTCAACCTCCACCACGACTCGTGGATGTGGCTCGACGAGCTGCCGAACGACCACGACAACGTCATGGCCAAGTTCGAGGCGATGTGGACGCAGATCGCCGAGCGGTTCAAGGACTACCCCGAAGGGCTGTCCTTCGAGAGCAACAACGAGCCGCAGTTCGCGGGCGCCGAAGGCGACGCGGGCGACCCGTACAACGAAGAGCTCAACCGCGCCTTCTACGACATCGTCCGCGGCTCCGGCGGCGGCAACGCCGACCGGCTCCTGGTCCTGCCGACGCTGAACACCAACGCCGCGCAGGAGCGCCTGGACCCGGTCAAGGCCATGATCGACAGCCTTGACGACGACATGGTCGCCGCGACCATCCACTACTACGGGTTCTGGCCGTTCTCCGTGAACATCGCCGGGTTCCCGACCTACGATGCGCAATCCCAGGCGGACCTTGCGGGCTCGTTCCAGCGGACGCACGACACCTTCACGGCGAACGGCATCCCGGTCATCGTGGGCGAGTGGGCGATCCTGAACTACGGCGTGACCGGTCCCGAGGTGGTCGAGTACGGGGAGATGCTGAAGTTCTTCGAGGACCTGCAGTTCCAGGCCCGTGAGTACCACTTCACGACGATGATCTGGGACGCGATCCAGTTCCTCAACCGCAACACCCTGGAGTGGCACGACCAGTACCTCTTCGACCGGATCTCCTCCAGTTGGACGACCCGCTCGGGCTCCACCTCGTTCGACCGGATCTACCTCGAGAAGGCCGGGACGGTCGGCGACGTGACGCAGACGCTGAACCGCAACGGCCTCGAATTCGAGGGCCTGTGGCACGGCGGCACGGAGCTCGCTGAAGGCACCGACTACACGGTCTCGGGCGACACGCTCACCCTCAAGGCCGCCGCCCTGACCCGACTCGCGGGCGACCGCGCCTACGGCACCAACGCCACCGTCGAGGCCCGCTTCTCCGCGGGCGTCCCGTGGCGCATCAACATCATCACCTTCGACCAGCCCGTGCTCTCGGACGCGACCGGGACGAACTCGCTCGTCATCCCGACGCAGTTCAAGGGCGACCACATCGAGCAGATGGAGGCCCACTACGCGGACGGCTCCAACGCCGGCCCCGCCTCCTGGACGCCGTACCAGGAGTCCAACGTGAGCTGGCTGCCGAACTACAGCGGCGGCACGATCACCGTTCCGACCTCGTTCGTCAACGCGATCAGGGACGGCGAGCCCGTCACGATCACGTACCACTTCTGGGGAGGCGACTCGGTCGACTACACGGTCACCAAGAACGGCGCCACTGTGACCGGAACCGCCTCTTAACCACTGCAGCGCTCGCCGAACGCGAAGCGGCCGGGGCCCGGCGGCAGCACGACCTGCCGCCGGGCATCCGCCCGCTCGCGACCAGGGCGTCTTGCCCGACCTCGTCGTCGGCGCGAACTCCCACCCGCGGTCGTCGGTCTGGGCGGCCCCGCGAGGCGCGGTCGCTACTCGGTGAAGCATCCGGCGAGGGCGCGGGCGACCGTGCCGGGTGCGTTCTCGGTCGGGATGTGGCCCGCGCCGGGGATGCGGACGAGCCTCGTGTGCGGGATCTCGGCCGCGAAGCGCTCGGCGTAGGCGATCTTCTGGAAGCCGTCGTCCTCGCCCCAGACCAGCAGCTTCGGCACGGTCGACTGCTCAAGCGCGGGAACGAGTTCGCGGGTGTAGCGGTGGTCGGCCGCGCCCGCCAGGGCCATCCAGGAGCGGCGGACGCGCGCGTCCGTCCACGGTTCCAGGTACTCGGTGATCAGCGCTTCGTCGGCGGCACCGGCCAGCGCGGTCGTCACCGCCTGTCGGCGGGCGGCGAGCAGTTCCTCGGCGGTGATCGCGGCGACGGACTCGGGGTCGCGGAAGCGGGCCACGTTGGACACCGGCCAGGAGTCGTAGGTGACGGAGTTGACCAGGGCCAGTTGCGAAACCGCGAGGCCGCCGCGGACGAGGAGGTGCTGGGCGACGGCGCCGCCGATGTCATGACCGGCGACGCCGACCGGACCGTCGAGCCGCAGCGCGGTGGCGAAGCGGACGACCCAGTCCGCCAGGGCGGGAACGGTGCCCGTGTCCAGGTCGAGTTCGCCGCCCGACCGGCCCAGGCCGGGCAGGTCGACGGCGATGGGCCGCAGGCCCGCTTCGGCGAGGCCGTCCAGGACCGGGAGCCAGACCCGGCTCCAGTAGGTGCCGTGCAGGAGCAGGACGGGCGGGCCGTCCTGCTCCACCGTGAGGAAGCTGGCCGCTTCGCCGTCGACTTTGATTTCGGTCCGGATCACTCGTGTGTCGTTCATGGCGACCACTCTCCCGTGGTTCGGGGTCAGCGCCCAGAGTCTCGAAAGACACCTGCAGGTATATTCCTGCCATGAGGCTCCATCAGGTCACGGCGCTGGTCAACGGTCCGCAGTCGCCCTTCGAACTCGCTTGCGCCGCTGAGGTGTTCGGCACCGAGAAGACCGGTGTCCCCGCCCGGTACCGGTTCGGGACCTGCGCCGAGCGCCCCGGAACGGTGGCGACGACCGCGGGTTTCGCAATGGTCGTAGCGGCGGGCCTGGAGGCGCTCGAGGAGGCGGACACGGTCGTCGTGCCCGGTTGGCAGCCGCACGGCGCTCCGGTCCCGGCGGCGGTGGCCGCCGCGCTGCGGGCCGCCCACGCGCGCGGGGCGCGGATCGTCGCGATCTGCACCGGGGCGTTCGTCCTCGCGGAGGCCGGGCTGCTGGAGGGCCGCCGTGCCGCTACGCATTGGCGCCACGCCGACCGGCTCGCCGCCGCCTACCCTGGGGTGCAAGTCGATCCGGACGTCTTGTTCGTCGACCACGGGGACGTGGCGACCAGCGCGGGCACCGGTGCCGGGATCGACCTGTGCCTGCACCTCGCCAGGTCCGACCACGGGGCCGCGTACGCCGCCGAGATCGCCCGGAACATGGTCCTGCCGCCGCACCGCGAGGGCAGCCAGCTCCAGTACGCGACGGTGCCCGCGCCGTCGCGGGCCGACGAGTCGCTGGCGCCGCTCCTGGCATGGGCCGCGGCCCGGCTCGACTCGCGGCTGACGCTCGACCTCCTGGCCCGGCAGGCCGGGCTGTCGAGCCGGACGCTCGCCCGCCGGTTCACCGAGCAGCTCGGCGTCAGCCCCGGACAGTGGCTGATCGCCCAGCGCCTCGACGCGGCCCGGGTCCTGCTGGAGCAGACCGACCTGCCGGTCGAGTCGGTGGCCGCGCGCGTCGGGCTCGCCTCGGCGGTCAACCTCCGCCGCCGCTTCCGGGACCGCCTGGGCACCACCCCGGGCGCCTACCGCCGCGCGTTCGGCGAAACCGCCCGCACTCCGTAAGCGCCTGCTGCGTGCGGGTGGGCGGCTGTTGCCAAGATCGGGCAAGTGCGGGTGTTTTGCCTGGTAGATCGGCATATAATAAAGGGTTCGCTGCATCGGCAGCGCCGGAGCCGAGGAGACCCGCATGGCCGCCCACCACCACCCGCACCACGTCCACGAGGACGGCCACCATCACGGCCACGGGTGGGTCCACCGCTTGAAGCACGCGGTCGCACCGCACTCCCACGACAGCGCCGACAAGGTCGACCGGGCGATGGAGTCGAGCCGCGAAGGACTGCGGGCGCTGTGGATCTCCCTGGTCGCCCTGGGTGCGACGGCCGCCGCGCAGGCGGTGGTCGTGGTCTTCACCGGCTCGGTCGCGCTGCTGGGCGACACGCTCCACAACGTCGCCGACGCGCTCACGGCGATCCCGCTGGGGATCGCGTTCCTCCTCGGGCGCCGCGCCGCCACCCGCCGCTACACGTACGGGTTCGGCCGCGCCGAGGACCTCGCCGGGATCGTCATCGTGGTCGTCATCGCCGCCTCGGCCGTCGCCGCCGGGGCCGCGGCGATCGACCGGCTCCGCCACCCCCAGGAGGTCGAGCACCTCTGGGCGGTCGCGGCCGCCGGACTGATCGGGTTCATCGGCAACGAGCTGGTGGCCCGCTACCGGATCACCGTGGGCAGGCGGATCGGCTCGGCCGCGCTGGTCGCCGACGGCCTGCACGCGCGCACCGACGGCTTCACCTCCCTCGCGGTCCTGCTCGGCGCCGGAGGGGTCGCCCTCGGATGGGGCTGGGCCGACCCGGTCGTGGGGCTGGCGATCACGGCCATGATCGCCTTGGTGCTCAAGGACGCCGCCCGCCAGATCTACCGGCGCCTGATGGACGCCGTCGACCCCGCCACGGTCGACCGGGCCGAAGCCGTCCTGACGGAGACTCCCGGCGTATCGGGTGTCGGCGCCGTGCGGATGCGCTGGGTCGGCCACCAGCTGCACGCCGAGACCGACATCGCCGTCGACGCCGCCCTGACCGTGGCCGAGGCCCATGCCATCGCCGTCGACGCCGAGCACCGCCTCATCCACGCCGTCCCGCGTCTGACGCGCGCCACCGTCCACACCGACCCCGCCGACCAGCCCGCCGCCCACCAGGCCCTCGCCCACCACCGGTGATGCGAGGCCGCGTTCACTTCGGGTCGTCAGGCCGCGTCACTGACCAGGGCCGCCGTTTACACTGCGCGCATGGACGAGAACCTGCCGCCGTGCCCCGAATGCTCCTGCGAGTACACCTATCCGATGGGGGACCTGGCGGTGTGCCCCGAGTGCGGGCACGAGTGGAACCCGGCCGCGGCGCCCGCTGCCGCCGAGGGGCAGCGGGCGATCAAGGACGCGGTCGGGAACGTCCTGGCCGACGGCGATGACGTCACTGTCGTCAAGGACCTCAAGGTCAAGGGCAGCCCCACCGGTATCAAGTCCGGCACGAAGGTCAAGAACATCCGTCTTGTCGACGGCGTGGACGGGCACGACATCGACTGCAAGGTCCCCGGCATCGGCGCGATGCAGCTCAAGTCCAGCGTCGTCAAGAAGGCCTGACGGCCGCAAGCGGCGGCAAAATTTGACAACACTTGTCATTTAATAAACACGTGTCTACTATCGTGGTATGGACTCCGTACCGCCGACCGCTCCGCAGGCCAAAGACCGCCGAGTGCGCCGCTCCCGCGCAGCCCTCATCGACGCCGCCTACACCCTGGTAGCCGAGCGGGGCACGGCCGCGGTCCCCGTCTCCGACATCACCGAGGCCGCCGGGGTGAGCCGGCAGCTGCTGTACCAGCACTACGGGGACCGCGACACGCTGCTGCTGGAGGCCGCGCTCGATCTGGCCCGCCGCGAGCTCGTCGGACCCTGGTCCGGCCGCGAATCCGAGACCACCGGCCGGGAGCGGGCGCAGATCGCCGCCCGGCACTTCGCCGCCCACCGCGCCTTCTACCGCGCGATGTTCAACAGCCCCAGCGCCTTCGCGCTCAACCAGGCGCTCAGCGGCCTGATCATGGGGGCCAACCGCCAGATGATCGAGGCCCGCCTCCCCGGTCTGGGCGAACGCCGGGCCGAAGACCTGGCCGTGTTCATCACCGGCGGCGGGGCCGCCGTCGTCAACGCCTGGGTGGTCGGCGGCGGGGCCGAACTCGACCCCGAAGCGTTCGCCGAACGCCTCGCCGACCTGTCCGACCTGGTGGCAGCCGCCTTCAGAGGCACCGCCACGAGCAAGGAGACCCACCGATGAAACTGCCCAGCCGCCTCGTCCAGCGACAGCTCAGACTCGACGACCCGCCCACCCGGCGGGTGCTCGTCGAACGGGACCTCCGCGTGCCGATGCGCGACGGCGTCGACCTCCTCGCCGACCGCTGGGCCCCCAAGGACGGCCCCGAAGGGCTGCCGACCGCGCTCATCCGCACGCCGTACGGCCGGGCCGGCATGTTCGGCTCGTTCATGGCCCGCCCGCTGGCCGAACGCGGCTACCAGGTGCTCGTCGAGTCCACCCGCGGCGGATTCGGCTCCGGCGGCGTCATGGACGCGCTGCGCCAGGAGCGCGAGGACGGACTGGACACACTGGACTGGGTCGTCGCGCAGCCGTGGTTCGGCGACGCGATGGTCCTGGTCGGCGTCAGCTACATGGGCTTCGTGCAGTGGGCCGTGGCCGACAGCCTGCCGCCGCAGGTGAAGGCCATGATCCCGCAGGTGACCGAGTCGGCCCTGACCAAGGAGTTCATGCGGCCCGACGGCGTCTCCCTGGAACTGCCCTTCGAATGGGGCGTGCAGATCGCGACCCAGGAGCGCGGTTTCGCGATGCTGCGCCAGAAGTCCCAGGCCAGGAAGACCGCCGCCGCACTGCGGTCCCTGCCCTTGAAGGACGCCGACGTCAAGGCCATCGGCGGGCGCTCGCAGTACATCCAGGACGTGTTCGCGCACGACGGCGACGACCCGTTCTGGGAGCGACTGGACCACCGCCACCGGGTCGCGGCCACCGTCGTCCCCGTCAGCGCCATCGGCGGCTGGTACGACATCTTCCTGCCCGGTCAGCTCCGCGACTTCCGGGTCCTGCAGGACGCGGGCAAGCCCGCCCGGCTCACCGTCGGGCCCTGGACCCACGCCGAGTTCACGAGCATCGGGGTGACCGAGGCCCTCGACTTCGGCCTCGCACACGCGCGAGGCGAGGCGCCCGCCGAG
The DNA here is from genome assembly GCF_055586545.1 of Glycomyces sp. NPDC050141. Lineage (NCBI taxonomy): Bacteria > Bacillati > Actinomycetota > Actinomycetes > Glycomycetales > Glycomycetaceae > Glycomyces > Glycomyces sp. NPDC050141. The sequence goes on from NZ_JBVJHZ010000017.1 coordinate 84,502, forward strand.
CGGGCCCCGGTGCGCCTGTACGTGATGGGGGAGGAGGCCTGGCGCGACTTCGGCTCCTGGCCGCCCAAGGGCTACGAGCCCCAGCGGTTCCATCTGCGCACGGGCGGAGGACTGTCCACCGAGGCGCCGGAAGCCCCTGGCGCCGACCGGTACCGCTACGACCCGGCCGACCCGACCCCCGCCGCCGGAGGCATCGGCATCAGCCACGCCGGGAGGGTCGACAACGCCGAGCTCGAAGCGAGGGCCGACGTCCTCTCCTACACCACCGACGTCCTGGACGCCGATGCCGAGGTCGTCGGCGAGGTCGCGGCCGAGATCCGTTTCCGCTCCAGCCTGCCCTTCGCCGACGTGTTCGTCCGCCTCTGCGACGTGGACGAGCAGGGCCGCTCGCACAACGTCTGCGACGGCCTGACCAGCGTCACCGGCGCGGACGAGGAGCAGACCGTCGAGGTGCGACTGTGGCCGACCGCGTACCGCTTCAAGCGCGGCCACCGCATCCGCGTGCAGGTCTCCAGCGGCGCGTTCCCGCGCTACGCCCGCAACCACGGCACGGGCGAGCCGCTCGCGACCGCCGTGGAGCTCAAGGCCGCCGACCAGGAGGTCTACTGCGGACCGGAGCACCCCTCGGCACTGATCCTCCCGGTCAGGCCGGACTAGACGCGCGGTCCGGGAAGGAGGCCGTCTCCAGCAGCCCGCTCAAGTTCTACCGCTCCAAGACCGCCATCCCGCCCGCCGGTGCGGTGGCCAGCGTTGTCAGGTAGTTACATGCCTCGTTGTGTTTCGGGTCTTGACCGGGCTGAATTGTTCCCGGTAACATCTGCTGGTCGCGTCAGTCCAACGCGGTCGTGCCGCCGTTGCGGCGAGGATCAAAGGAGATCGGTATGGGTGTTCGGAATGCCCGCGGGAGGGCGCGGCCGCGCGCCGCGCGTGCGCTGTCAGGGGCCCTGGGGCTGGCGGTCGTCGGCGCGATGCTCGCCGGTGCACCGGCGGTCGCGGCGGAGGTTCCGACGGCGGGTCTGCTTGCCTCGTACGACTTCTCGGAGTCCTCGGGCACGGTGCTGCACGACGGTTCCGGTGCGGGACGGGACGCGGCGGTCGTCGGCGGCGAGGACTGGCATGGCGGGTACATGCAGTTCGGCGGGGCCAACCACGTGAAGCTGCCCGACGGCATCCTGCAGGGCAAGGACGCCGCGACCATCGTCATCGAGACGAGCCCCGAGAACCTCACCGGGGCCCAGTTCCTTTGGAACATCGGCGGATCGGGCAACGCCGGGACCGGCCAGTTCTTCATCCAGCCCGTCGCGCCGCGCCTGTCGATCTCGAAGACGAACTGGTCGGGGGAGCAGACGGCGACCGCGACGAGCAAGCTCGCGCTGAACGAGTGGCAGTCGGTCGCGGCGACCATCGCGCGCAACGGCACCGGCACGACCTCGACGCTGCGTCTCTATGTCGACGGTGAACTGTGGGCGGAGAAGACCGACTCCACGGTCAACCTCGCCGACCTCACCGCCCACACCCTCAACTACATCGGGAAGAGCGCCTACACGGCCGACGCGCTCTACCGCGGCAAGGTGTCGTCGTTCCGTGTATACGACACCGCCCTCACTGCAACGCAACTCGGCGACATCGCCGCTGTCGACGCCCCGGCCGCCGCGGCGGAGACCGTGGCCGCCATCGACCTCGACGCCCTCAACGAGCAGGACCTCTCGCAGATCGAAGCGGACCTCGTGCTGCCCTCGGCGGGCGGCGTGAGCTGGTCGGCCGAGCCCGCAGGCGTCATCGCCGCCGACGGCACGGTCACCCAGCCGGTCGCCGACACGGACGTGACCCTCACGGCCACAGCCGATGTGCGCGGGCAGACCGCCTCGCGCACCTTCGCCGTCACGGTGCTGCACGCCCCGAGCGCGGCCGAGCAGGCGCAGAAAGACCTTGCCGCCGTGGCGATTCCCGACGCGGACGACATCCGCAGCAGCATCGCCCTCCCCGAGACCGGCACCCGGTACGGATCGGCGCTCACCTGGTCGACCGACCACCCCGAGATCGTCGCCGTCACCCGCGACGGCGGCATCGCGCCCGGCGTCGTGACCCGGCCTGCCGCCGACACCGCGGTGCTCCTCACCGCGACCGCGACCAACGGCGGCGCTGTCGAGACGCGCGAGATCGAACTCCTCGTCCGCAAGGCCTACGTCATGCCCGAGACGACCGACTACCTCTTCGCGCACTTCACCGGCACCGAAGACAGCCACACCGACGAGCAGATCTACTTCGCCACGAGCCAGGACGGCGCGACCTTCACCGACACGCGCCCCAGCGGCTCCCCGGTGCTCTCGCTCGCCCCCGACGAGGGCGACGGCGGCGTCCGCGACCCGTTCCTCGTGCGCTCCCCCGAAGGCGACCGCTTCTACCTGATCGCCACCGACCTCAGCATCTACCACCGAGGCGGTTGGGGCCCTTCGCAGGCGACGACGACCGGCTCCACGAAGATCGTCGTCTGGGAGTCCGACGACCTGGTGAACTGGAGCGAGCCGCGCCTCACCGAGCTCGCCGGATCGATCCCCGGCGCCGGGATGATGTGGGCGCCCGAGGCGTTCTGGGACGAGGAGACGCAGCAGTACTACGTGTACTGGGCGACCAGGTCCGTCGAGCAGAACACCTTCGGCGACCCCGTGAACATGTACATCGCCACCACCCGCGACTTCGTCACCTTCTCGACGCCGCACGTGTGGATCGACCGGCAGATCTCCATCATCGACACGACCATGTTCAAGGTCGGCGACTGGTACTACCGCGCCTCGGGTGACGGCCAGATCACGATCGAGAAGTCCAAGTCCATCGACGTCCCGCGGATCTCGGCGACCGCCGCGACCACGGGCACCGAGAACGAGTGGGTGCTCGTCGGCACGCTCCAGTCCATCTTCGGCGGCACGACCGAGGCCTGCAGCACCGGCCGCAACTACTCGGGCAACTGCCTCGAAGGCGCGGAGTTCTTCCGCTACAACGAGGACGACCGGACCGCCGCGCAGGAGCTGTACGGCCTCATGACCGACCAGTACGCGACCGGCCGGGGTTACCTGCCGTTCCGCACGACCGACCCGGGCTCGACCGCCGCCGCCGACTGGAGCAAGGCGACCGATGTGGACTTCGGCGTCCTCAAGAAGCGCCACGGCGCGATCCTCCCGATCACGCAGCGCGAGTACGAACGCGTCATGTACCACTACGCCGGAATCGGCGAGGACCCCGACGCGGGCCCCACGCTCGACGCGACCGCCTCGACGCGCTGCGCGGCAGGCAAGGTACTGCTCGTGGCGTCCATGCGCAACGCCGGTGACACCGCCGCCGACATCGTCGTCTCGACGCCCTACGGCACCAAGACGCTTGCGGCCGTAGCGCCCGGGAGCACCGTCTCGGCGGTCTTCACGACGCGCACGGCCTCGATCGGCGCTGGCACGGTCACCGTGACCGGCACCGATGTCAACGGCGAGTCCGAACTCGCAGCGTCGTACGCGGCCGCTTCCTGCAACTGATCGGCACCCGGGGCTCCCGCCGCAGCGGCGGGAGCCCCGTCTCCATAACGACGTCCGCGACCGAGCCGTCGCGATGAGAGGAAGAGGTCGACGATGAGGTCGCAATCGAGAGCGGGCGGGCGCCGAGGCGCCGTGCGCGCGGCGGTGGGCGCGGTCGGGCTGGCGGTAGCGGCGCTCGCGTCGGTCGTCCCCGCCGCAGCCGCGGACCTGCCCACCCCCGCACTCCAGTACACCTTCGACGAGCTGACGGCCGCTTCGTCCGGGACCACGATCCTGAACACCGGCAGCCTCGGCGCGGCACTGAACGCGTCCATGGTGAACAACGGGGCCACCGTCGTCGACGACACGCACGGCGGCAGCGCGCTGCGCTTCCCCGGCGGCGCAGCGGGATCGGCGGCCCCCTACGCCGTCATCCCGAACGGCGCGATCGCCTCCGGCCAGCAGGACGTCACCATCACGGCGCGCGTGCGCTGGGAGAACACCGCCACCGGCTGCCGGTACCCCTTCACCCTCGGCGACTCCTCCACGAAATACCTCTCCTACCTCGCCGGGTGCGGGCGGGCCGAGATGAAGAGCGGCTCCACGGCCGTGACGAAGCAGAACGCGGTACTCCCCGAAGACGACTGGACCGACATCGCGATCGTGCTCGACGGCGGGACCTCGTTCGCGTTCTATATGGACGGTGCCCTCGTCGGCTCCGCCGCCACGGGATACACCGCCTCCAGCATCGCGACCTCAGGCACCTCGGGCTGGCTCTCGAAGTCGCCCTTCACGGTCGACCCGTACTTCGACGGCGCGGTCGACGACCTGACCGTGTGGTCCGAGGCCCTGACCGGGGCGCAGGTGGCATCGGTGTACGACACCTACAGCGGCGCATTCGTGGCGAGCGCCGTCGCAGCGGTCGACCTCGGCGATCTCTCTGCGCTCGTCGCCGATCTCGCGCTCCCGACGAAGAGCGCCGACGGCGAGGTCGCCGTCAGCTGGTCGAGCTCGGCGCCCGCCGCCGTGGGCGACACGGGCGAGGTCAACCGTCTCGACGCGGACACCACAGGCCAGCTCACCGCGACCTTCAAACGCGGCACGGTCACGCAGCACGCGACCTACGAGTTCACGGTCCCGGCCCACCCCGATCCCGCAGGCGCGAACCGGGACGCGGCCGCCGCCGTCGTCCTGCCTTCGGTGCTCGCGTCCGGCGACGCGCTTCCCGCTGCGATCGCCGGGCGCGACATCGCCTGGACCGTCGTCTCCGGCCCCACGAGCATCGTCAACGGCGCCATCGCCTCCGGCCCCGCCGACGGGCTCGCCGACGCGGTACTCCGCGCCACCATCGGCACCGGAGACACTGCGGCCCAGCGCGACATCGGCGTCCGCGTGATCGAGGAGGGCAACGCGACCCTCGCCGCCTACACGACCACCAAGACCACGCGCGGCACCGACGACCCCGAACTGGAGACCTCGGTGCACCTGGCCCTGAGCGGCGACGGTGCCTCGTACACGGCCCTCAACTCCGGCGCCGGTGTCGTGTACGCCGCCGCCGAAGGGCAGAGCGAGTCCGCGAACGGCGTCAAGCGCGGTCTCGCCGACCCGCACGTCTTCCGGCTCGCGGGCGACGACGGATTCGGCGTCATCGCGCGCCGCATCAGCACCGACGGCACGCAGACCGTCGCCGACTCGCGCGGCGCGATCCTCTTCACCACCCCGGACCTCGTGCACTTCACCGAAGCCGGCTTCCTCCCGCTGAGCGACGCGGCCGCGGTGACCCGCGCCGCCGCCGAATGGGACGCCCAGGCCGGGGCCTACCGCATCGTCTGGCGCCAGGCGGACGGCGCGGTGAACGCTGCGACCACAACGGACTGGACGACGCTCACCCCCGCGACCGCCGCCCGCGCCTACGAGGGCCGGCTTTCAACCATCGCAGTCCCCAACGCCGCCAACGCGTCCCTCATCCCGCTCACCGGCGAGGAGGCCTCCGCGCTCGCGCGGCTCCTCGGGCGCGTCGCGAACACCGGCATCGAGAGCCCCGCCATCGAAGTCGCGCAAGGCGGCGAGTTCACCGCGCCCGAGCAGGTCGCCGCGGCGTACTCCGACGGCCAGACCTACGACCTCGGCGTCACGTGGAACGCCGACCAGCTCGCGGCCGTCGACACCTCGACCCCCGGCACCTACACCGTCACGGGCACGCCCCGCTGGCAGCCGCAGGTCTTCCCGCTCGTCTCCGGCCGCGCCGACCCGCACATGCACCGGTACACCGACCCGGCCACCGACGAGCAGACCTGGCTCTTCATCTCCACCGACGAGAACGGCCAGGACGAGCTCTTCGTCCGCGAAGCCTCCACAGTGGAAGGCATCAAGGCCGCCGCCGACAACCGAATCCTCGGCTCGGGCCTCTACGGGAGCGGCGGCCAGCTGTGGGCCCCCGAGTTCCACGAGATCGACGGCGACCTCTACCTCACCTTCGCGGGCAACGTCGCGAGCGGCGGCGACCTGTTCAACATCCAGGCCCACACCATGCGCCTGAAGCCCGGCCAGGACCCGCTCCTCGCCGCGAGCTGGGAGACCCCGCAGCGCGTGCAGGGCACCGACGGCGGCCCCCTCGCCGCCGCGGGCCTGACCCTCACCATCGACATGACGCACATGCGCGCGGGCGACCAGGACTACCTCGTGTGGAACCAGCGCACGAAGTACGACGCGAACGGGCAGCCCTCGACCACCGGCGCCTGGGCCCCGGCGGTCGTCAAGATCGCGAAGGCCGACGTGTCCGCCACGGGCGCATGGCGGATCACCACCGCCCCGGTCATCCTCTCCATCCCGAACCTCGGCTGGGACTACAACACGGCGCCGGTCGACGAAGGGCCGTTCGTCATCCAGCGCGACGGCAGGGTCATGATCACGTTCTCGGGATCGGGCGTCGACGAGACGTACGCCGTCGGGCTCCTCGAAGCCTCAGCCGCATCCGACCTCACCGACCCGGCGTCCTGGAGCAAGCGCAGCTATCCGATCTGGAGCTACGAAGGGCCGATCGCGAACAACTGGGGCCCCGGGCACAACGCCTACGTCCTCGACGGCGACGGCAACCTGCTCAACGTGTTCCACGCCAAGCCGACCGCGACGGGCGCCAGGACGGCCGGGGTGCGGATGGTCTACTTCCGCACCGACGGCACCCCGATCCTCGACATGACCGACGCCGAATGGCTCGCCGAAGCGAACCGCACGGTGACGATGACGGTGACCGTGGCCTTGCCGTCGCTCGCCTTGGAGGCGGTCGCGTCGACGCGCTGTGTGGCAGGGAAGGTCCTCGTCGTCGTCAGCGTCCGCAATGCGGATGACGTGCCCGCCGATGTCGAGGTCACGACCCCGTACGGGTCGAAGAGCGTCACCGGGCTCGCCCCGGGAGGCACGGCCTCCGTCGTGTTCACGACGCGCCAGGCCGCCGTCCCGGCCGGTGAGGCCGCGGTGAGCGGCACCTCGGCCTCAGGGGAGTACGCGGGAGCGGCGGCCTATGGTGCCGGATCATGCGGATGATGTTCCCGTTACCAGCGATCGGTAGGCTGGGAGTGTCGTGCGTCATGGCCGCACGGCGCCCCCACCGCGAAGGACGGACCGATGGAGATGAGCGTTTTGGAGGACGTGCGTGGCGAACACGAGCGCTGACAAGCCGAACATCAGGCAGGTCGCGCTGCTCGCCGGGGTCTCCCACATGACGGTGTCGCGGGTGCTCAACGACTACCCGCACATCAAGGAGGCGACCAGGCGCCGCGTCCTGGAGGTCATCGAGGAGCTCGACTACCGCCCCAACATGGCCGCGCGGGCGCTCGCGACCCAGAAGAGCCAGCGCATCGGCGTCATCGTCGAGAGCGCCGTCGAGTTCGGCCCGACGAGCACGCTCCGCGCGCTGGAGTCCACGGCGCGCGCCGCCGGGTACGCCGTCACCTCGATCGCCCTCGGCGACGGCGACGGGATCTCGCCGCAGGAGGCCGTCGACAACCTCACGACGCAGGGCGTCGACGCGCTGTGCGTGGTCGCGCCGCGCTCGTCGTCGATCGCGGCCCTGCGCAAGATCTCGATCGGCGTCCCCGTCTTGGTCGTCAAGCCCGACAAGGACCCGACGTTCCTCAGCGTCTCGCTCGACCAGAAGGAGGGGACGACGCTCGCCGTCGACCACCTCGTCTCGCTCGGGCACCGCGACATCCTGCACCTGGCCGGGCCCCTGGACTGGCTCGACGCGCGGGCCCGCGAGCGCGCGTTCCACTCGCGCGCCAAGTCCTGGGGCGTGCGGGAGCGGCCGATCGTGGTGGGCGACTGGAGCGCCGACTTCGCCTACGACTTCGCGCGCGGCATCCAGGAGATGCCCGACTACACGGCGGTGTTCGCCGCGAACGACGACATGGCGGTGGGGCTCGTCCACGGCCTGTACGAGCGCGGGTTCTCCGTGCCGGGCGACATCAGCGTGGTCGGGTTCGACGACGTGCCGCTGGCCGCGCACGTGCTGCCGCCGCTCACCACGGTGCGGCAGAACTTCCGCGCGCTGGGCACCGCTATCGTGGACCTGCTGCGTGCCGCCATCGAGGAGCGCGAGATCCCGCGCGTGACGAGGATTCCGGCCGAGCTGCTGGTGCGGTCCTCGACCGCGGCTCCGAGGGGGGCGTCATGAACATTCCCGTGGTGGCGATGTCGGCGATCACCGTGGAGTTCTCCGGCGTGCGCGTGCTCGACGGCGTGGACCTGGCGCTGTACCCGGGCGAGGTCCACGCGCTCATGGGGGAGAACGGCGCCGGGAAGTCGACGCTGATCGGCGCTTTGACGGGGACTGTCCCGATCCTCTCGGGCGAGGTGCGCATCGAGGGCGAGGAGCGGATGCCCGCTGGTGTGGCGCGCAGCCGCGCCGAGGGCATCGCGACGGTGTTCCAGGAGACGCACCTGAGCCCGCACCTGACGGTGGCCGAGAACGTGATGATCGGCAACGAGGTGCGCGGGAGGTTCGGCATCGACTGGAAGTCGAACCGGGCCCGCGCCGCCGAGGTGCTGGCGCGGCTGGGGCTCGACGACCTCGACCCGCGCAGTCCGCTGTCGGCGCTGTCGCCCGCGGTGAAGCAGCTGGTGGCGGTGGCCAGGGCGCTCGTGTTGGAGCCGCGCGTGCTCGTCCTCGACGAGCCGACGTCGAGCCTCGACGCGGCCGAGGTGCACACGCTCCTGCGGGTGGTGCGGGGCCTGCGCGACCGCGGGGTCGCGATCCTCTTCGTCTCGCACTTCATCGAGCAGGTCTTCGACGTGGCCGACCGGATGACGGTGCTGCGGGGCGGCCGCTTCGTGGGGGAGTACCTGTCGGGCGACCTCGACCGCGCCGAGCTCATCTCGAAGATGATCGGCGAGGACATCGAGGCGCTGAAGGCGCTGCGGTCGGAGCGGCTGGCGCACCACTACTCGGCCTCGGGCGAGCCGACGCTGAAGGCCTCGGCGCTGGGGCGGCGCGGGACGCTGGACCCGACGGACATCGAGCTCTCGGGCGGCGAGGTCGTGGGCTTCGCGGGGCTGAACGGCTCGGGCCGGACCGAGCTGGCGCGGCTCATGGGCGGCGCCGAGCGGGCCGACAGCGGCGAGATCTGGATGGACGGCGCCCGCGTGCAGCTGCGCAGCCCGGGGGCGGCGCTCCACCGGCGGATCGCGCTGTCGACCGAGAACCTCCGCGAGGAGGGGGTCATCCGCGGGCTCACGGCCCGGGAGAACATCGTGCTCGCCCTGCAGGCGATGCGCGGGTGGTCGCGGCCGCTCTCGCGCGGCGAGCAGTCGGCGCTGATCGAGACGTACCTGGACGCGCTCCATATCGACGCGGGCGATATCGACCGCCCGGTGGAGGAGCTGTCGGGCGGGACGCAGCAGAAGATCCTGCTCGCGCGCCTCTTGGCGACGCGCCCGCACGTGCTCATCCTGGACGAGCCGACGCGCGGGATCGACATCGGCGCGAAGCTCGACATCCAGCGGCGCGTGGCGCGGCTGGCTGGCGAAGGGGTCGCGGTCGTGTTCATCTCCTCGCAGCTGGAGGAGGTCGTGCGGCTGAGCGACCGGATCGTGGTGCTCAAGGACCGCGAGAAGATCGGCGAGCTCAGCAACGGTCCCGGCGTCACCGTCGACACGATCGTGGAGATGATCGCGGCGGACCTGGACGGGGAGTCCGAGGAGTTATTCGGTCACGATTGTGACACGGGCCTTGCTTCCGTGAAACAGTTCACGCTAAATTGTTCCCGGTAACAAGAATCCGGAACGCACCCCTGCTCCACTGCGATCGGCAGCGGACCCCGCGGTCCGGACCGCCGGGCGGTCCTTGCGTCCGGCATCTCAAGGAGGAGAACCATGTCTGCAAAGCAGCGCCTTGCCCAGGCGATCGGAATGACGGCCGTCGGCACCCTCGCGCTCGGCCTCGCCGCCTGCGGCGGCGGCGGCGAGTCTGAAGACGACGGCGTGACCACCATCGGCTTCGTCGCGGTCGGCCCCGAGGGCGCCTGGCGCGAAGCGAACGAGACCAACATCCAGGACACCTTCACCGAGGAAGCGGGCTACGAGCTCAAGTACGCCCCCGCGACCAACCTCGACCAGAAGTCGCAGATCGACGCGTTCACGTCGTTCGTCGACGAAGGCGTCGACGTCATCCTGCTCTCGGCCACCGAGGCCACCGGCTGGGAGGACTCGCTCAAGCGCGCGCAGGAGGCGGAGATCCCCGTGATCCTCCTCGACCGCGGCATCGAGCCCAACGACACCGACCTCTACGTCACCCGCATCGCCCCCGACAACATCGAGGTCTCCACGGCCGTCGCCGACTGGGCCGTCTCGGCGTTCCCGGACGGCGCGAACTACTTCGTGCTCGAGGGCCCCGCGGGCGTCTCGGTCGTGAACGAGCGCAACGAGGGCTTCGACGCCGTCGCCGGCGCCCAGCCGAGCCTGGTCAAGGTCGGCGCGCAGACCGCGAACTGGTCGACTGAAGAGGCCAAGGGCGTCGTCGAGACCGTCCTGAAGTCCAACAACAACGACGTGCAGTTCATCTTCGCCCAGAACGACGAGATGGGCCTCGGCGCCGTCCAGGCCGTCCAGGAGGCCGGCCTGACCCCCGGCGTGGACGTCAAGATCGCCACGATCGACGGCACCAAGAACGCCCTGACCGCGCTCGCCGCGGGCGAGCTGAGCTTCGTCGCCGAGTACAACCCGCTCTTCGGCGAGACCGCCCTCGAGGTCGTCGAGAAGGTCCTCGCCGGTGACGAGGTCGAGTCCAGCATCGTCGTGCCGAGCGCGACCTTCGACTCGCCCGAGGCGGCCGAGACCGCGCTTCCCGACCGCAAGTTCTAATCCGGAGCGGCATTCCCCCCTTGGTGCGGGGTCCCTCCGGGGGCCCCGCACCAGACCACCCCCCGCGGCGCGGCCGCGGCGACAGCATGTGGAGCACGCGATGTCAGAATCGCTTCCGATCGTCGAGATGGCCGGCATCTCGATCTCGTTCCCCGGCGTGAAAGCACTCGACGAGGTGGGCCTCAGGCTCTTCCCCGGCGAGGTGCACACCCTCATGGGCGAGAACGGCGCCGGGAAGTCGACGCTCATCAAGGCGCTCACCGGCGTCTACAAGATCGACGAGGGCGAGATCCGGATCGCGGGCGAGCCGCGGCGCCTCGGCGGGACGGCCGACGCCCAGCACGCGGGCATCTCCACCGTGTACCAAGAGGTCAACCTCTGCACCAACCTCACCATCGGCGAGAACGTCATGCTCGGCCACGAGGTCAGGGGCGTCTCGGGCATCAACTGGCGCGCGACCCACCGGGCGGCGGGCGAGACCCTGAAGAAGCTCGGGCTCGGCCACCTCAACCCGAAGCAGCCGCTCTCGACGCTGCCGCTGGCCATCCAGCAGCTCGTCGCGATCAGCCGCTCCATGGTGGCGCAGTGCAAGGTGCTCATCCTCGACGAGCCGACCTCCAGCCTCGACGCCAACGAGGTCGAGCAGCTCTTCACCGTCATCCGGAGCCTGCGCGACCAGGGCGTCGCCATCCTCTTCGTCTCGCACTTCCTCGACCAGGTGTACGCGATCAGCGACCGCCTCACCGTGCTGCGCAACGGCCGGTTCGAAGGCGAGTACCCCATCGGCGAGATCGACCGGGCCCAGCTCATCTCCAAGATGATCGGCAAGGACATCGCGACGCTCAAGTCCCTCGACGCGAAGGCCTCCCGCCGCGTCCGCTCCGACGACGCGCCGCTGTACGCGGCGAAGGGCATCGGCCGCAAGGGCGCCATCGACCCCACTGACATCGAGCTCCACCGCGGCGAGGTCGTCGGCCTCGCGGGCCTCCTCGGCTCCGGCCGCACCGAGCTCGCGCGCCTCATCTACGGCGCCGACCGCCCCGACACGGGCGACGTGACCCTGGACGGCGAGAAGGCCGAGATCTCCACGCCGGCGAAGGCGCTCGCCCGGCGCATCGCCTTCTCCAGCGAGAACCGCCGGGACGAGGGCATCATCCGCGACCTCAGCGTCCGCGAGAACCTGGTCCTGGCCGTGCAGGCCCGCCGCGGCTGGGCCCGCCCCCTGCCGCGCCGCGAGCAGGACGCCATCGTCGAGAAGTACGTCTCGGCGCTCGGCGTGCGCCCCGCCGACCCCGAGCGGCCCATCCGCCTGCTCTCGGGCGGCAACCAGCAGAAGGTCCTCCTCGGCCGCTGGCTCGCGACCGAACCCGACCTCCTCATCCTCGACGAGCCCACGCGCGGCATCGACGTCGGTGCGAAGGCCGAGATCCAGGAGTACGTCGCAGGCCTCGCCGACGACGGCCTCTCGGTACTCTTCATCTCCTCCGAGATCGAGGAGGTCGTCCGCCAGAGCGACCGCATCATCGTCCTCAAGGACCACCGCAAGATCGCCGAACTCGAAGGCGGGCAAGGCGTGTCCGCCGATTCCATCGTCACAGTCATCGCCGAGGACGGCCTCGGCGACGCAAGCGCGGACGCTGCGGTCCGCGAGGAGGTCACCACATGAGCGCGAACGCGCACGGCCCGTCCGAGGCGCTGAAAGGCCTCGTCCGGCGCCAGTACTTCTGGGGCATCGTGGCCATCGCGCTGCTGCTCCTCGTCAACCTGGTCAAGGACCCCGGCTACCTGGCGGTCTCCATCGGCCCCTCCGGCAACCTCGCGGGCAACGTCATCGACATCCTGCGCGCCGCCGCGCCCATCATCCTCATCGCCGTCGGCATGTGCCTCGTCGTCTCCACCGGCGGCATCGACCTCTCGGTCGGGTCCGTCATGGCCGTCGCCGGGGCCGTGTCGATGGAGTTCCTCAACGGCGCCCCCGACACGCCCGGCTCCGGCCTCGCCGCGATCGGGCTCGTCATCATCGTGAGCGCGGCCCTCGGCGCCGTCAACGGCGTCCTCGTCTCGGTCGTCGGACTCCAGCCCTTCATCAGCACGCTCGTGATCATGCTCGCCGGGCGCGGCCTCGCGAAGGTCATCACCGGCGGGCAGAACACCACCGCCGTGAACGAGACGTTCCGGTGGATCGCCAACGGCTACGTCCTCGGCCTCCCCGTCGTGTTCCTCCTCGCCCTGCTCCTCGCCCTCGCCATGGGCCTCCTCGTGCGGCGCAGCGCCCTCGGGCTCATGCTCGAGGCGATCGGCATGGACGCCAAGGCCGCCCGGCTCGCGGGCGTCAACCGCCGCGCGCTCCTGTTCACCGTCTACATCCTCAGCGGCGTCCTCGCCGGGTTCGCGGGCGTGTTCGCGACGGCGAGCGTCATGACCGTCGACGTCTCCCGCACCGGCTACCAGCTCGAACTCGACGCGATCCTCGCCGTCGTCATCGGCGGTACCTCGCTCGCGGGCGGCAAGTTCAACATCACCGGCGCCGTCGTCGGAGCAATCCTCATCGCGACCCTCGACAAGACCGTCGTCTTCCTCGGCATCTCGTCGTCGGCGACGCCCGCATTCAAAGCCGTAGTCATCGTCGTGCTCTGCCTCCTGCAGTCGGAGCGGGTGCGGCGCATGTTCCGTCAGCGCCGCGCGGCACGCCCCGCCCGCCCGGCCGAGCGAGAGGTCGTCGCCGCATGAGCGCGCTCACCCACAACCCCGCGACCCGGCCCACCGGCGTCCGCGCCCTCGCCAAACGCCTGTCGCTGCACCTCGACACGCTGCCCACCGCGGCCGCCGTCGTCATCTTCATCGGCATGATCATCTACGGCGAGGCCGCGTACGGGCGGATCGTGCAGTTCAACACCCTGTCGAACCTGCTCATCAACAACGCGCACTTGATCATCCTCGCCGTGGGCCTCACCTTCGTGATCCTCACCGGCGGCATCGACCTCTCGGTCGGCGCGGTCATCGCCTTCAGCAGCGTCGCGGGCGTCATGCTCGTCAACGCGGGCTGGAACCCCTGGCTCGCCATGGCGCTCATGGTCCTCATCGGCACCGCGTTCGGCACCGTCTCGGGCATCCTCGTCCAGTACTTCCACGTGCAGCCGTTCATCGCGACCCTCGCCATGATGTTCCTGGGACGCGGCCTCGCCTCGATCCTCAGCACCGTGCCCGAACGCCTCGCCGACGACTCGCCGCTGCGCTCCCTCGGCACCCAGATCGAGATCTACGACGGACCGAAAGTCGACGACATCGTCATCACGCCCGGCGTGATCATCGCCGTCGCCGTGGTCGCGCTGGCGTTCTTCGTCCTCCACCGCACCCGCACCGGCCGCACCGTCTACGCGATCGGCGGCTCCGAGCAGTCCGCGGCCCTCATGGGCCTGCCCGTCGCGGCCACGAAGATGTGGGTCTACATCATCAGCGGCACCCTCTCGGGCCTCGCCGCGGTCGTCTACACCGCCCGCCTCGGCAGCGCCCAGAACATCACCGGTATCGGCTGGGAGCTCGACGCCATCGCCGCCACCGTCATCGGCGGCACCCTCCTCACCGGCGGCGCCGGGTTCGTCCTCGGCTCGGTCGTCGGCGCCCTCGTGCTCGGCCTCATGAACGTCCTCATCACCCGCGACGGCGGCATCCCGCCCGAGGCGACCACCATCATCACCGGAGGCATCCTCCTGGTGTTCGTGCTGCTCCAGCGCGCCGTCCTCGCCCGACGCCGCGAATAGCGGCACCCGCCGACGCCTCACCCGACCCGGCTCAGGGTGAGGTGTCGGCGGCCATCACCGACCACCCGGCGCCCCGCGCCGACCCCGCCCATCTCAACGACGAGAGGCACCCCCCCCGTGAAACTCCGCTTCGCCGCCGCAGGCGTCACCGCCGCCCTGGCCCTGGGCCTCGCCACGACGCCCCCCGCATACGCCGCCGACACGGCCCCGCTCCTCCACTACTCCTTCGACCAGGCGCCCGCCGACGGCATCACGATCGCGGACGAATCCGGCAACGGCAACGACGGCGTCCTCCGCCAGTCCGGCGCCCAGTTCGCGGACGGCGTCCTCTCCCTCCCCGGCGGCTCCTCCACGAGCACCGCCGCGTACGTCGAGATCCCCACCGCCGACCTCGCAGGGCTGCAAGACCTCACGGTCTCCGCCTGGGTCGCCGACCGCTCCGGCCCCGCCAACGTCGCGGCCGCCTTCATCGGCGCCCCCGTCGCCTCCGGCGCCTCCTTCTCCAGCGGGTACTGGCTGCTCAACCCCGCCAACCCGAGCGGCTACGTCAAGTCCGTCGTCACGAACACCGCGAACGCCTCGGCGCCCTGGAGCACCGAGATCGGCGCCGGCGCAACCGGAACGCCCACCGCGGGCGTGCAGACCCCGTCAGGCACGGCCCTCTACACCACCGTCATCGACGGCACCAACGGGAAACTCACCCTCTACGTCAACGGCGTGAAGACCACCGAGCACACCATCGCCCGCAACGTCTCGAGCTTCGGCGCCAGCCTCGTCGCCTACCTCGGCCGCTCCACCTACAAGGACGCGTTCTTCGCAGGCGACTTCGACGACCTCGCGGTCTACGGCACGGCCCTCGACGCCGCCGCAGCGCAGGCGCTCTACACCGACGGCGCACTCGACCGCGCCGTCGCGTCCGTGACCCTGCCGTCGACAGCAGACACCGACTTCACGCTGCCGACCTCGGCCTACGGCGCGGCCATCACCTGGTCCTCCGACAACGACGCCATCGCGATCGACAGCGGCGCAGCGACAGTGACGCGCCCCGCCTCCGGAACCGGCGACGCGAGCGTCACCCTGACCGCGCTCTTCACCGCCGCAGGCGAAACGCGGACCCGGACGTACACCGTGCTCGTCCCCGAAGACCTCACCGACACCGAGAAAGCCGACGCCGACCTCGCAGCGGTCGCGATCGCCAGCGCCGACGACGTGCGCACCAACATCTCCGTGCCCACGACCGGCGCGAACGGCGCCGCGATCGAATGGACCGTCCCCGCAGGCGCACCGCTGACACTGCGCGACGGCGCGGCCGACGGCACCCGGACCCTCGTGGTCGACCGCCCCGCCGCAGGCGAGGACCCGGTCACCGTGGTCGTCACGGCCACAGCCCGCATCGGCGACGCCGTCCGCACGCGCGACTTCGCGCTGGCCGTCCAGCCGCTGCCTTCCGCCGGCGCCGAAGAAGAGGCCTACGTCTGGGCGTTCTTCACCGGTGAAGGCGACGGCGCCGAGCAGGTGAGCCTCGCGGCCTCGCGCGGCAACGACGCCCTCAGCTGGAACACCCTCAACGACGGCCAGCCGCTCTTCACCTCGACCCAGGGCACCGAAGGCCTGCGCGACCCGTTCATCATCCGCTCGGCCGAAGGCGACCGGTTCTACATGCTCGCCACCGACCTCAAGGTCGCCGGTCTCGCGGGCGGCTTCGACGCCGCCCAGCGCACCGGGTCGCTCTACATGGAGGTCTGGGAGTCCAACGACCTCGTGCACTGGTCCGAGCAGCGCCACGTCAAAGTCTCGAGCGACTTCGCGGGCAACACCTGGGCGCCCGAGGCGTACTGGGACGAGGAGCTGGACACGTACGTCGTCTACTGGGCCTCGAACCTCTACGACACGACCGACGCCTCCGCGCGCACGGCCGTCACCTACAACCGGATGATGTACGCGACGACCGACGACTTCGTCCACTTCTCCGAGGCGCAGCCCTGGGTCGACGTCAAGCGCGGCACCGGCCGCGGCACCATCGACGCGACCGTCGCCCGCGTGGACGACACCTTCTACCGGTTCATCAAGGACGAGGCGTCGATGACCATCCGCCAGGAGCGGTCGACCGACCTCCTCGCCACGGTCACCGGCACGCTGCCGGGCACCACGGGCGCGGCCGACGAGTGGACGCTCGTGAAGGACCAGGTCGCCACGGGCCTGCCGAACGGCGAGCCGGGCGGCACCTTCACCCAGGGCGAGGGCCCGAGCATCTTCCCCGCCAACGAGGGCGATGTGAACGGCTACGAGTGGTACCTCTTCATCGACCAGCCCTCGTACCACGCCGGACCGAACTACTACATCCCGTTCGCGACCGACGACATCGCCAACGGAAGCGCGTGGGAGCCGGTCGGGTCGACCCTGCGCGAGAACCTGCCGGAGAACGCCGACGGCGGCAAGCCCCGCCACGGCACCGTCATCCCGGTGACCCGCGACGAGTACGAGACCGTGCTCGCGGCCTTCGCACCCGACCTCGCGGTGACCAGCGCCGACGCGATCAACGTGTCCACTCAGGCCGGTACCGCGCCGGTCCTGCCGGGCGCGCACCTCACCAAGGCCGACGGCTCCGAGCAGGACGTCGCCGTGGTGTGGGACGCGATCGCCGCGGCGCAGTACGCGCAGCCCGGCACGTTCACCGTTGCCGGTGTCGCGCAGGACGACTCGCGCGCTCCCGTCACGGCCCAGGTCACTGTGACCGCGCCGCTCACGGTGGTCGCCTCCGTGCGGTGCGTCGCGGGCAAGGCCACCGTGGTCGTCAAGACCCAGAACGTCGGCGATGCCGAAGTGGACGTCGTGCTGACCTCCGACTTCGGCGCGAAGGCGATCACCGGCCTCGACGCCGGGGCGACCTCGTCGGTCGTGTTCACGACACGGCAGGCCGGCATCGCCGCCGGGAAGGTCCTCGCGACCGCGGACGGCGCCACCCTCGAAGCCGCCTACCCCGCCACCAGCTGCGGCTGACCCCCCTCAGAGAACGGAACCCCCATGCGCCGCATGTCAATACGCCGCGCGGGAGGCGTCGGCCTCGCCGTTGCCGCCTCCCTGGCGATGATCGTCCCGGGGCTCGCGCCCGCCGCCGCGGCGGAGGCGACCTCCTTCGCGGACGCCAAGGTCCTCGACCTCCGCTTCGACGGCTCGCTCGCCGACACGAGCGCCAACGCCGCCGCCGTCACGATGCAGCAGGGCACCGAGGCGTACGCCGAGGGCCTCGACGGCGGCCAGGCGTTCCGGTTCGACGGCTCCAGCGCCATCCGGCTCGGCACGGCCGCTTACCTGCAGCCCCAAGACCTCACGGTGTCGTTCTGGTACAAGCCGACCGCCGCGATGGCGGGCGAGCAGGTCTTCGCGTGGAGCAAGGACGCCTACAACGCCGACGGCTGGTACCTGACCTCGGAGAGCGCCTCGTCGCCGCTCGTCCTGTCGGTCGGGCCGTCCACCGGCCAGCCGTACAAGGTCGCGGTCGACGCCGACCGCGCGGCGTTCTTCCCGGTGGGGGAGTGGACGCACGTCGTCGCCGCCTACGACAGCGAGACGAAGGCGGTCGCCTTCTACCGCAACGGCGTCCGGCAGACCTCGACGGTGAAGTACCCGGTGAGCGGCACCTCGACCGGGGTGCTCGGGTCGGAGTCGACCACGGTGAAGACCCTCGGCTACAACGGCCCTCGCTACAACGGATCGCACGTCACGGGCCTGCTCGACGACTACGCGCTGTACAGCGCGACCGCCTCGGTCGACGACGTCATCGCGCTCACGCAGGCGCACGACCCCGGCTTCGACCCGGCTACGGTCGCCCAGGCCGACCTCGACGCGGTCGCCCTCGCGGCGACGGCGTCCTACGACTTCGCGGTGCCCCTCCAAGGCGCGAGCGGCACGGGCATCTCGTGGGCGTCTTCGAACCCCGCCGTGATCCGCATCGACGGGAGCCTGGCCGACGTCACCGCGCCGGAGTCGGGCTCCACCACGGTGCGGCTCACCGCCACCGGCACGTACGGCGGCGGCACGGCGACCCGCGAGTTCGCCGTCACCGTGGAACCGATCGACGAGGAGGCCGCCATGCACCTGCTGGACGCGGGGCTCGAGAACGTCGCAGTGGAGGACCCGTACCTCCAGAACGCCAACGCGAAGACGAGCGATTACCTGCTCGAACTCGACTCGGGGAAGTTCCTCTACTCCTTCTATACGACGGCCGGGCTCACCCCGACGACCGCCTCGGGCTACGGCGGCTGGGAGCGGTCGAGCGGCACGCGGTTCCAGGGCCACTTCTTCGGCCACTACATCTCCGCGCTGTCGCAGGCCTATGCGACCACAGAGGACGAAGCGACGCGCGAACTCCTGCTCGCGGAGCTCACCGAAGCCGTGGACGGCCTGGCGCGCAGCCAGGACGCCTACGCGGCGGCGCACCCGTCGAGCGCGGGCTACGTGGCCCCGTTCGCCCAGAGCGTGCTCCCGAGCGGCGGCGACGGGCTCCTCGTGCCGTTCTACAACCTGCACAAGGTGCTCGCCGGGCTCCTCGACGCGTACGAGTACGCGCCCGAGGAGGTCTCGTCCGAGGCCCTCGCGGTCGCGTCCGAGTTCGGGACCTGGACGCGGAACTACGCCGCGTCGCTGTCGAACCCCTCGGTCATCCTGAACACCGAGTACGGCGGGATGAACGAGGCGCTCTACGAGCTCTACAGCATCACCGAGGACCCGGCGCACAAGCGCGCGGCCGAGTACTTCGACGAGGTGGCGCTCTTCCAGCAGCTCGCCGCGGGCCAGGACGTGCTGAACGGCAAGCACGCCAACACGACCATCCCCAAGCTCGTCGGCGCCCTCAAGCGCTACACGGTCTTCACGGAGAACCCGCACCTGTACGCCCAGCTCACGGACACCGAGAAGTCGAGTCTCGGCATGTACCGCACGGCGGCCGAGAACTTCTGGCAGATGGTCGTCGACGACCACACCTACGCCAACGGAGGCAACAGCCAGTCAGAGCACTTCCACGGCGCGGACACGCTGTACGAGCACGCGAACAACGGCGTCACCACCGGCTACGGCGAGAACTCCACATCGGAGGGGTGCAACGAGTACAACATGCTCAAGCTCAGCGAGGCGCTGTTCGCGGTCACGAAGGACGTGAAGTACGCCGACTTCTACGAGTCGACGTTCACCAACACGATCCTCGCCTCGCAAAACCCCGAGACCGGCATGGTCACGTACTTCCAGCCGCAGACCGCCGGGTACGCCAAGGTGTTCGGGACGAAGTTCGACCAGTTCTGGTGCGACCACGGCACGGGCGTCGAGAGCTTCACGAAGCTCGGCACGGCGTTCTACTTCCGCGACGAGGACTCGGTCTACGTCAACCAGTTCCGCTCCTCAGTACTGGAGCACGCCGACCGGAACCTGCTCCTGACGCAGGTGGCGGACGTGCCGCGCGACGACACCGTGCGGCTGAGCGTCGCCGGGCTCGACGGCGGCGCGGTCGCGGAGGGCACGACGCTCCGCCTGCGCGTGCCGGACTGGGTCGCGGGCACGCCCCAGCTCACTGTGAACGGCGAGGCCCTGGAGGTCGCGGCCGCCGACGGCTACCTGTCCTTCGCAGTCGCTGCGGGCGACGAGATCGTGTACACCCTCCCCGCCGAGGTGAAGGTCGAGGACACCACGGAGAACGCGAACTGGGTCGCGTTCACCTACGGCCCCGTACTGCTCGCGGCGGAGCTCAGCCGCGAGAACGTCGACTCCTCCTACACCGCAGGCGTACTCGTGCAGATGGGCACCGCCGACCCGTCCCTGAACGGCAACGTCGTGGTCGACGACGCCGAGCAGTGGAAGGCGGACATCGCGCAGCACCTCGTACGCATCGAGGACGGCGAGAACCTGAACGGGCTCGACACCATGCGGTTCAAGCTGCACGGCGTCGACGACGCCGCCGCCGCGCTCACCTTCGAGCCGTACTACAGCCTCTACGACGCCCGGTACGCGACGTACGTGACGCTCGTCGAGCCGGACTCGGCGGAGGCGCAGGCGCTCATCCGCGCCGACAAGGAGCAGCTGCGCGAGGACGAGACGACGATCGACGCGCTGACGTCCTTCGACAACAACAACTCCGAGGCCGACAAGAACTACGCGTTCAACAAGTCCTCTGTGGGCGTCTGGCGCGGCGAGCCGTTCCGGCACGCGGAGAAGGCCGCCGACGCCTGGTTCCAGTACGACATGATCGTCGACCCCGGCCTCGAGGCGAACTACCTCGGGGTGCGGTACTACGGCGGCGACAGCGGGCGCACGTTCGACGTCTACGTCAACGACGTGCTCCTCAAGCACGAGACCGTCACGAACGCGCAGGGCGCGACGGACTGGTACGTCCAGTACGACGAGATCCCGCGCGCGGTGCTCGACGGCATCGCGGCCGCGGACAGCTGGAAGCGGGACCAGAACGGCGCGTACGTGCTCGACGGTGCGGGGAACCGCATCCCGGTCGTCACCGTGCGGTTCCAGGGGACCGGTGCGAGCCTGGTCGGAGGGGTCTACGGGGTCTACACGACCGCGTCGGACCACTACGACACGGACGCGGCCCTCGCCAGCCTGTCGTTCGACGGCGGCCAGATCGCTCCGGCGTTCGACCCGGCGGTGCGCGAGTACACCGTGACCGTGCCCGCCGGTGCATCGGAGACGGTCCTCCACGTGTCGCCGGGAACGCCCAGCGGGCTCGTCTTCGTGGGGGACGTCCTCATCGACGACACCCTGCCGCGCACGATCGCCGTGGGCGAGGGGACGACCGACGTCACCCTCACCGCCTACGCGCAGGACCATGCGACGACCGCGGTCTACACAGTGCATATCGTGCACGCGCCTCCTGTCTCAGCGGCGATCACCGCGGTGCCGCGCTGCGTCTCAGGCAGGGTCCAGCTCGTCACCACGGTGACCAACACGTCCGAGGCGCCGCTGGCGGTCGTCGTCAAGACCCCCTACGGGGACAAGACGGTCGCCTCGATCGCGGCCGGAGCCTCCGCGTCGCAGACGTTCGCGACCCGGGCGGCCTCGATCGCCGGAGGCACCGTCACCGCCACCGTCGGGCTCGTCGGCGGCACCGCCACGGTCGACATCGGGGCGTCGTACGCCGCCTTCACCTGCGGCTGAACCCCGGCTGCCCGGCCTCCGACAAGGGGGCCGGGCCGCACCTCTTGTTTCACGAGCATCACTCCCGTTAGTATCTGATACCGGTAACAACGCTGTTGCCACGTCCCGTCAAAGGAGAGCGCATGGACGCGCCATCCCAAGCGAGCCGCTTCACGCTCCGCTTCCTCGCCGCCGCAACGGCACTCGGTTTCGCGGCGGTGGGGGCCGCCCCGGCGCAGGCCGCGGCCGAGGACCACCTCGTGGCGCACTACGCGCTCGACGAGACGAGCGGGACGGTCGCCGCAGACAGCTCCGGCCACGGCCGCGACGCCCAGATCTCTGGGGGCGCGACGCTCACCGGCGGCGAGGGCATCCGCCTCGACGGCAGTGACGACCACGTCAAGCTCCCGGACAACCTCCTCGCCGGGCTCGCCTCGATCACGGTGAGCACCGAGGTGCTCGTGCGGGCCGAGCAGGGCACGCCGTACTTCATCTACGGCCTCGGCAACCCCGCGACCTCCAGCTCCGGCACGGGCTACCTGTTCTCGACGGGCAACGCGTACCGCACGGCCATCACGACCGGCAACTGGTCGGGCGAGCAGAACACGACGAGCGGCGCGAACCTCGCACGCGGCGTGTGGAAGACCATCACCTACACGCTCGACGACGCGACGGACACCGCCACGGTCTACCTCGACGGCGTCCAGGTCGCGCAGAACACCGGCGTCACGGTCACTCCCGCGCAGATCGGCGGCGGTACGACCACGGCGAACTACATCGGCCGCTCGAACTACGCGGCCGACCGGTACCTCGCCGGGAGCGTCCGCGACTTCCGCGTCTACGACACGGCGCTCTCCGCAACCGAGGTCGCGGCGCTCCAGCCGTCCGACCAGACCAAGGCGCAGCGGGACCTCGACGCGATCGCGCTCGGCGACCTCGCGAACGTGACCGCCGACCTCGCGCTGCCCACGGCCGCGCCGAACGGCTCCTCGATCACCTGGGCCACCAGCGACGCCTCGGTCATCTCGGCCACGGGCAAGGTGACGCGCCCCGCGAGCGGCACCGCCCAGGTCACGCTCACCGCAACGGCCGCAAAGGGTGCCGCGACGGCGACCCGCGACTTCACCGCGACGGTGCCCGCGACCGGCGAAGCCGACTTCCAGGCCGACCTCGACGCCATCGCCATCCCGAACGCCGACGACATCCGCGGCAACATCGAGCTGCCCCAGGCCGGCGCCGTCCACGGCAACGCGATCACCTGGACCGCCTCTCCCGAGGGCATCGTGTCCACTTCGGTTAATGGTGCGGTCGCGCCCGGCGCCGTCACCCGCGGCACCGCCGACCAGCAGGTCGTCCTGACCGCGACGGTCGGCGGCCTGACCCGCGCGTTCGCCCTCACCGTGCGGGCCGCCCACGAGCAGCAGGAGTACGAGGGGTACGCCTTCGCGTACTTCACCGGGAACTCCGTCGCGGGCGAGAACATCCACTTCGCCGCGAGCGACGGCAACAACGCCCTCGCCTGGAACGAGCTGAACGGCGGGCTCCCCGTCCTGTCCTCGCAGTACGGCGAGCAGGGCCTGCGCGACCCGTTCATCATCCGCTCGCCCGAGGGCGACACCTTCTACCTCATCGCGACCGACCTCTCGATCGGCTCGGGCACCACCTGGGACGCGTCCCAGCGCCAGGGCAGCCGGTACCTCGAAGTGTGGGAGTCGCACGACCTCGTGAACTGGTCGGCGCAGCGGCACGTGCTCGTCTCGCCCGAGACGGCGGGCAACACGTGGGCGCCCGAGGCGTACTACGACACCGAGCTCGGCGCGTACGTCGTGTTCTGGGCCTCGAAGCTGTACGAGTCGAGCGACACCGCCCACGCGGGCAGCACCTACAACCGGATGCTGTACGCGACGACCCGCGACTTCACCACGTTCAGCGAGCCGCAGATCTGGCAGGACGGCACGTCGCGCATCGACTCGACGGTCACGCTGGACGACGGCGTCTACTACCGCTTCACGAAGGACGAGGGCGCCGGGACGACCGGGTGCTCCGACATCATCCAGGAGTCCTCGGCCTCGCTGCGCGCCCCGCTCGACGAGTGGACCATGATCGACTCGTGCATCGGCCGCGACGCCGGGACGAGCGCGGTCGAGGGCCCCTCGATCTTCAAGTCGAACCCGGGCGACGTGAACGGCGGCGGCAAGCACTACCTGTTCGTCGACGAGTACGGCGGGCGCGGCTACATCCCGCTCGTCACCGACGACATCGCCGCGGGCGGCTGGACCGTCGCGGCGAACTACGACCTCCCCGCGAGCCCGCGCCACGGCACCGTGATCCCCGTGACGGCCGCCGAACTCGCAGGGCTCTACGAGGGCCGCGCCCCGATATCCTCCAATGAGGACGGCGAGGTCGTCCGCTACGACTTCACCGAAGGCGAGGGGACGACGCTCCACGACGTCTCGGGCAACGGCCGGGACGCCACGATCAACGGCGCCAGCTGGTCCGACGATGCGCTGACCTTCGACGGCTCGGACGACTACGTCGACCTGCCCGACGACCTGATGGCCGGTCTCACCGACATCTCCGTCGACGCCGACGTGTGGGTCGACACCGCGCAGTCCGGCAGCTATTTCATCTGGGGCATGGGCAACACCGACGCCGCGGGCGCCGGGCGGGGCTACCTCTTCACCACCGGCAACGGCTCGTACCGCACGAGCATCACCACCGGCACGTACTCCGCGGAGCAGACGGCGAGCTCCGGTTCGGCGCTCCCCAGAGGACGCTGGGCGCACCTGACCTACACGCTCCAAGGGGAGACGGCCCGCCTGTACCTCGACGGCGTGCTCGTCGCGACCAAGGCCGGCGTCACTGCGGACCCCGGCGACATCTCCGGCGGCGAGACCTGGGCGAACTACCTCGGCCGCTCGCTCTACGAGCAGGACGCCCGCTTCAAGGGCAAGTTCCGGTCGTTCGCGGTCTACGACCGGGCCCTGAGCTCGGGCGAGGTGCTCGACGCGGCGGGCGCGACCGGCGCGGTCACCGAGGTGTCCCTCGCCGACCCCGCCGCGCTCGCGACGGCGCCGCTCATCGACACCGAGGCCCACACCGTGGTCCTCCCGGTCGTCAAGGGCACCAACGTCTCGGCACTCGCGCCGACCTTCACGACGGCGACGGGCGCCACCGCCTCGCCCGCGTCCGGCTCGGTCGTGGACCTGACCGAACCCGTCGAGTACACGGTGACGGCCGACGGCCAGACTACGACCTGGACCTTCTCGGCCCAGATCGTCAGCAGCCCGGTCCTGCCGGGGCTCTACGCCGACCCGAACATCGCCGTCTTCGGCGACACGTACTACATCTACGCGACCACGGACGGGTACTCCGGTTGGGGCGGCAAGGACTTCTACGTCTGGTCCTCGAAGGACCTCGTCGACTGGACGCGCTCCGAGGAACCCATCCTGACCCTGGACGGCGCGAACGGAGACGTCCCCTGGGCCAGCGGCAACGCGTGGGCGCCCACGATCATCGAACGCGACGGCAAGTACTACTTCTACTTCAGCGGCCACAACACGGCGCTGAACCGCAAGACCATCGGCGTCGCCGTCGCCGACAGCCCCGAGGGCCCGTTCACGGCGCAGCCGACCGCGATGATCCTCAACAACGAGGCGGTCACCTCGGGCCAGGCGATCGACCCCGCGGCCTTCCACGACCCCGTGTCGGGCAAGTACTTCATCGCATGGGGCAACGGCAGTCCCGTCATCGCGGAGCTGAACGACGACATGGTCTCGGTCAAGGCCGGCACCTACAAGCGGATCTCGGGCCTGACCGACTTCCGCGAGGGCGTCTTCCTCAACTACCGCGACGGCCTGTACCACCTGACCTACTCGATCGACGACACCGGCTCGGAGAACTACCGCGTCGGCTACGCGACCGCGACGAGCCTCGACGGGCCGTGGACCTACCGCGGCGTGATCCTCCAGAAGGACACCTCGCTCGGCATCAAGGCGACGGGCCACAGCTCGATCATCAACGTGCCCGGCACGGACGACTGGTACATCGCCTACCACCGGTTCGCGCTCTCCGGCGGCGACGGCACCCACCGCGAGACCACGATCGACCGGCTCGAGATCGGCGCGGACGGCCTGTTCCAGCCCGTCACTCCGACGCTGACGAGCGTCGCCCCGCAGCCCATCGGGCCCGCGTTCGCGGTGGCGCTCGGATCGCGGTGCGTGGCAGGCAAGGTCGTCCTGACCGTGTCGGTCGCGAACCAGAGCACGGGACCGGTGTCGCTCGTCGTCTCGACCCCCTACGGCAGCAAGACGATCGGGTCGCTCGCCGCGGGCGGCACGTCGACCAGCGGGTTCACCACCAGGGCGGCGCAGATCGCGGCGGGCACGCTCAGCGTGACCGCGACGGCAGCGGACGGCACCGCCGCAGTACGAGAAGCCGCCTTCGCAGCCGCGAGCTGCGGCTGAGGCGCGCACGGCGGCGGCCCCCGGGCCGCCGCCACCGCCGCAC
This sequence comes from Glycomyces sp. NPDC050141, assembly GCF_055586545.1. NCBI lineage: Bacteria > Bacillati > Actinomycetota > Actinomycetes > Glycomycetales > Glycomycetaceae > Glycomyces > Glycomyces sp. NPDC050141. The sequence goes on from NZ_JBVJHZ010000017.1 coordinate 110,765, forward strand.
CGGTGCCTGACCGGCGCGGCGCGGAGGGCGACGGACGCCCCCCGCTACTGATCGAAGAGAGGCCCCTGAAGATGAATCGTGGAACAGTGAAACGGGTGTCCGTGGCCGCGTTCGGCGGCGCGATGCTCGCGGGCGTCGCGGGCGCGGCGTTCGCCCAGGACCAGGTCGGCACCGGCTCCGATGTGGACGTGAATGTGGTCATCGAGGACCTCGAACCCGGCGTCCTCGCCATGAGCGTGGACGGCACGAGCGCGACCCTGGTGGAAGACGGCTCGGCGGGCGCGGTGCGCCAGTTCACCGGCGAGCTGCCGACGGTCACCGTGACCGACACGCGCACCGCGGAAGAGATCCCCGACGGCGCGTTCTGGTGGGTCGAGGGCACGGCGTCGAGCTTCACCGGCGACGCGGGCCAGGAACCGATCGGCTCGGAGAACCTCGGCTGGTCGCCGACCCTCGCCGACGACGGCTCCGGCGCCGTCGCCGTGGGCCCGGACGTCGCCCCGGCGCTCGACACCGACGAGGCCCCGAACAACGTCGGCCTGCAAGGCCAGGAGCTCCTGGCCATGGCGCTCACCAGCGACGAGGCGATCGGCTCGTGGCAGGCCGGGGCGACCCTGACCCTCCAGGTCCCGGCCGACGTCGAGCCCGGCTCCTACACCTCCACCATCACGCTCTCCCTGTTCGAATAGGACGAGTCGGGGGGGGGGGGGGGGGGGGGGGGGGGGCGGGGGGGGGGGGGGGGGGGGAGGGGGGGGGCGTCCTCGTTCTCCCCTCTCGGGGGGGTTTTTTTCTCCCCTTCCGGGTTTTTTTTTTCTTTCCGGAATGGC
>NZ_JBVJHZ010000018.1:0-108411 GCF_055586545.1 Glycomyces sp. NPDC050141
CCCCCCCCCCCCCCCCCCCCCCCCCCCCCCCCCCCCCCCCCCCCCCCCCCCCCCCCCCCCCCCCCCCCCCCCCCCCCCCCCCCCCCCCCCGGCCCTGTATGGCTGTGGAGCTGCAGGGAATCGAACCCTGGTCCTCCGCTGCATCTGTGAGACTTCTCCGGGTGCAGTCCGCATTGCCTTTTATCGAGCCCCACCGATCACGCGGACGAGACGGTGTGGCGGGCTCTAATCGCCGAAAATCTCGGCCAGCGGTCCCAGCGATCAAGACGTCGGCCCAGCATCCTTAAATGATGCCGCGAACCCAGAGCGGATGCGCCTCTGGAGCGGCAACTTCACGGTCGCTTAGGCAGCGAGAGCGAAGTCAGTGCGTTTTGCGTTGGCACTTATTGGTTTCCAACGTTGGTTTACGAGACAGCGTTGGCTTCCTCGACCCGCTTCCCTCACCTCAACATACGGAGTCGAAACCGATCAGCCCCGTGACTTTGGTGAGTATTTCACCCTGTTCAGTTGTGGGTCGTTCAGTAGTACTGCGGAATTCTAACCCAGTCCAACGGCGGGCGTCGAACCGATATTCCCGGGTCTCACTTCCCGCCGCGCTTGGCGGCGCGGCCCATGGCCTTCTCGATCTCGCGGTCGGACTCGCGCTTGGCGATGGCCTGCCGCTTGTCGTAGTTCTTGCGGCCCCGGGCCAGCCCGAGCTCCATTTTGGCGTACCCGTTGAGGAAGTACACCGAGAGCGGGACCAGCGTCAGGCCGGGCTCGTCGAGCTTGTGCGCCAGCTTGGCGATCTCGCCGCGGTGCAGCAGGAGCTTGCGGATGCGCCGGGGCGGGTGGTTGGTCCACGTCCCGTAGTCGTACTCGGGGATGTGGAAGTTGTGGACGCGCGCCTCGCCGTTGTAGATCTCGGCGTACGCGTCGACGACGTTGGCCTTCCCCTGGCGCAGGGCCTTGACCTCGGTCCCCGACAGGACCATCCCGGCCTCGTAGGTGTCCAGGATCTCGTAGTCGTGCCGGGCCTTGCGGTTGGTCGTCACGACCGAGCGCTCGGGACCCGAGTGCTTGACCTTCTCCTGCTGCTTCTTGGACACGCAGCAAGCTTAACGATCGAACATGTGTCTGTCGAAACCTATTTCGCTCAAGGCGGAGCGCTACCGGCATAGACAGCCGGGCAGGTATCCCACCGGGTTCACCCGCTCGCCGTGGACGCGGACCTCGAAGTGCAGGTGCGGGCCGGTGCTGTCGCCGGTGCTGCCGACCGCCCCGATGCCCTCATCGCGGTCGACGTGCTCGCCGTTGCTGACCCAGATCGCCGACTGGTGCGCGTAGCAGGTCGACAGGCCCCCGCCGTGGCTGATGCACGTCAGCTGGCCGTAGCCCGAACTCCAGCCCGCGTAGACGACGGTGCCGGAGTCGGCGGCGTGGATCGTCGCGCCGGTGCCGGCCGCGAAGTCGGTGCCGCCGTGGAGGCGGGTGGTGCCGTAGATCGGGTGGCGCCGCCACCCGAAGTCGGAGGACTTCCAGCCGTCGACCGGGACGACGAACCCGCCACCGCCGCCGCCGGAGGACGAGCCGCCGCCGGAGTCGTTGTCGTCGTCCTCGTCGCGGGCGGCCCGGCGCAGCTGCTCGGCCAGTCGCTCGGACTCGGCCTCGAGGTCGTCGTACTCGGACTGGGCGTCGTCGCGGGCGTCCTCGGCGACCGCGAGCGCCGCCGCGTGCTCGCCGACGAGGGCCTGCACGGCCAGCCGCGCGGCCTCGGCCTCGGAGTAGCGGACTTCTGCGGCCGCGAGTGCTTCGGCGGCGGCCGCCTCGGCGGCCTCGGCCTCGGTCTCGGCCAGGGACGCCGCGTTCTCCGCGTTGGCGGCCTCGCGGCGGGCGAGGGTGACCTCCTCGACCGCGCGGTTCTTGCCGTCCATCATGAACTCGAGGTAGGTGAGACCGTCGACGGCGGTCTGCGGGTCGCCGGAGGCGAGGATGGCGTCCACGGTGAGGAGCTCGGAGCCGCGCGCGGTGGCGGCGAACAGGGAGGCGCGGGCCTCGCGGGCGGCCTCGACGGCCGCGCGCGCGGCCTCGTACTCGGCCTCGGCGGCCTCCAGGGCCTCCCGGGCGGCGTCGGCCTCGCGCTGCGCTTGGGCCGCTTCGGCTTCGGCGGCCGCGACCCGGCCCTGCGCGACGTCCACGGCGTGCTCGGCGACGGGCAGCTCGGCCTCGGTCTCGGCCAGCACCTGGCCCGCGGCGCGGACCTCGTCCGAGGCGTCCTCGAGCTGCGCGGCCATCTCGGCCTTCTCGCGCTCGACCTCGTCCAGGTCGGACTGGGAGACCCCGAAAGCGGGACTGCTCGCGGTCCCCGCCAGGAGCAGGGCCGCGAGCAGCCAACCGATTCGCCTCATAAGGCCCGAATTTAGTCCATCTACGACGGACATTCAGGCCGTTCGGGGTATAACCCCCGAATGCTGCAGATCAGACCTTGATGTTGAAGCGCAAGGTGATCCACGCCGTGATCGCGCTGATCGCCGTCGAGACGCCAACGAGGATCGGGAGCAGGATGAGGATCGCCTGCATCGTGATCGGCGGCATCAGCTTGAACAGGTCCGCGAACTGGCCGTCGATGACCAGGAACTTCGCGGCGATGAGCGTGCCGAAGGCGAAGATCGAGCCGATCACGCCGGCGAAGACCGCCTCGAGGACGAACGGCGCCTGGACGAACCAGTTCGGGGCGCCCACCAGTTTCATGATCGCGACCTCGCGGCGCCGCGAGTACGCGGCCACCTGGATCGTGTTGGCCACCAGCATGAGCGCGGCCACGCCCTGCACGAGGGCGACGATCAGCGTGAGGCGCTGGGCCCCGCCGAGGATGTCGAACACCTGCTGCAGGATCTCGCGCTGGTTGGTGACCTGGTAGACGCCTTCGCGCTCCTCGAACTGCTTGATGAGCTCGGGGGCGTCGGTGATGTCCTTCATCTTGACGCGGAACGCCGACGGCAGAACCGTGGGGTCCACGGACTTCACCAGGTCGGGGGTGTCCTCGAACGTCTCCTGGAAGCGCTTGTAGGCCTCCTCCTTGGACTCGTACTGGACCTCGGCGACGAGGTCGTTGTCCTTGAGCTCGGCCTGGATCTGGTCGGTCATCGCCTGGTCGACGTCGCGTTCCAGGTAGACGACCACCTCGAGGTTGGTCTGGTAGTACTCCTCGATCACGTCGACCTGGTTGTACAGCAGCAGGCCCGCGCCGAGCATCGTCAGCGAGACGGCCATGGTGATGATCATGGCGACGGTCATGGAGATGTTGCGCCACAGTCCGAGGAAGACCTCGGACATCACGTACTTCGCGCGCATGTGCTCTGAATCTGCCTTCCGCTTAGCCGTAGACGCCGCGAGCCTGGTCGCGGACGATCTGGCCGTTCTCGATCTCGATGACGCGACGGCGCATCTGGTTCACGATGTTGGAGTCGTGGGTGACCATGAGGATGGTCGTGCCCGTCCGGCTGATCCGGTCGAGGAGCCGCATGATCTCGATCGAGGTGTCGGGGTCGAGGTTACCGGTGGGCTCGTCGGCCAGCAGCAGGAGCGGCCGGTTGACGAAGGCGCGGGCGACCGCGACGCGCTGCTGCTCGCCGCCGGAGAGCTCGTGCGGGTAGCGGTGCTCCTTGCCGCCGAGGCCGACCAGTTCGAGCACCTCGGGGACGACCCGGCGCGCGACCGAGCGCGGCTTGCCGATGACCTCGAGCGCGAACGCCACGTTCTCGGCGGCCGTGCGGTTCGGCAGCAGGCGGAAGTCCTGGAACACGCAGCCGATACTGCGCCGGTAGGCGGGGACCTTCCACCGGCGGAGCCTCGTCACGTCGGTGTCCCCGACGGTGATCTTGCCCTTGTCCGGAACCTCTTCGCGCAGCAGGAGCTTGATCATCGTGGACTTCCCCGCACCGGTGGGACCGATGAAGAAGACGAACTCTCCCTTGTCGATGAAGACGTTCACGTCCTCGACCGAAGGGCGGTTCGACCGGGGGTAGTGCTTGGTTACACCCTCAAGCTGAATCACGAGGCGGAGTCTAACCGCCGAAGCCCGGGGCCGGTCGGGCGGCTCCAGTACAAGCGTGGCATATTCCGCAGTTTCAGCCCCATATGTCACGGCCGCGCAAGGGTTACGACGCGATTTCAGCCGAACGGAGGAAGCCTGCATGGTCAGGCGGCCCATGAACGGTCGGCGGAGCGTCACCGGGCGGCCACGGACCGGTCCCTTTCGGGCACCGGCCCGCGGGGCCTACGCGTGCTTCTCGCCGCTCTTGCGCCAGCGGATGCCGGCCTCCAGGAAGCCGTCGATGTTGCCGTCGTAGACGCCCTTGACGTCGGCGGTCTCGAAACCGGTGCGCAGGTCCTTGACCATCTGGTACGGGTGCTCGACGTACGAGCGCATCTGGTCGCCCCACGAGGCCGTGGCCGAGCCGCGCAGCTCGTCGACCTTCGCCCGCTCCTCGTCGCGGGTGCGCTGGAGGAGCTTGGCCTTGAGGACGCCCATCGCGGTGGCCTTGTTCTGCAGCTGCGAGCGCTCGTTCTGGCAGGAGACGACGATGCCGGTGGGGAGGTGGGTCAGGCGCACGGCCGAGTCGGTGGTGTTGACGCCCTGGCCGCCGGGGCCGGAGGAGCGGTAGACGTCCACGCGGATCTCGTCCTCGGGGATGTCCTCGATCTCGTCGGTCTGCTCCAGGGCGGGCACGACCTCGACGGCCGCGAAGCCGGTCTGGCGGCGGCCCTGGTTGTCGTATTTGGAGATGCGCACGACGCGGTGCGTGCCCTGCTCGACCGAGAGGTGGCCGTACGAGTACGGGCCCTTCACGGCGAACGTGGCGGAGCGGATGCCGGCCTCTTCGGCGTAGGAGATGTCGTAGACCTCCGTGCCGAAGGAGTGGGCCTCGGACCACCGCAGGTACATGCGCATGAGCTGCTCGGCGAAGTCGCACGCGTCGGCGCCGCCCGCGCCGGAGCGCACCGTGACGACCGAGTCGCGCTCGTCGTACTCGCCCGAGAGCAGCGTGCGCACCTCGAGCTCGTCGACGGCCTTGCGGATCGAGTCGAGCTCCGCGGTGGCCTCGGCGGCCGCGCCGGAGTCGCTCTCGGCGTCGGCGAGCTCGAACAGGACCTCGACGTCGTCCATGCGCTCGTGGAGGGCCGCGAGCTTCTTGAGCTCGGCCTGCACATAGGAGAGGCGGGAGGTGAGCTTCTGGGCGTGATCGGGGTCGTCCCACAGCCCGGGGTCGGCGGCCGCGGCCTCGAGCTCGGCCAGCTCGCGCCTGAGCGCGGGGAGGTCGAGGACGGCCTCGACGCTGGCGAGCGTCGCCTTCAGTTCACGGAGATCGGCGGAAACATCGACACTGGTCACAACAGCTCAGCGTACGCCTGTATTCGGGCTCATACGAAACGGGACGCGAGCCCTGCGAAGGGCCGCGTCCCGTTCCGTGCTTGATCGTCGTTCCCCCGGGTCAGGGCCCGGGCCTTGCTAATTTACAGCTCCGCAAGCGTTCGCCGTGGGCGCTATCGCTTCTTCAGCCAGCTGAGGGCCGAGCGGTGGTAGCCGATCGCGAACTCCATCGCGATCGCCGCGTTCGGGTCCTCGTCCGCGTAGTCCTTCGCAGCGGCGCGGGCCTCTGCCAAGGCCTCCTGGTGCTGCTCGGTCGCGTCGGCGAACATCTCCTCGGCGGTGTCCTTGGAGAGGTAGTCGAGGAAGGCCGTGCGCAGCGCGACGGGGTCGCGCAGCTGGCCGATGCGGGCCGGCTCGTTCAGCCAGCGGGTGAACGCCCGCTTGCCGTTGGCGCTGATCGTGTAGGGCACCGAGGCCCTCGGTCCCGGCTTGCCGACGCGGACGAGTCCGCCTTCGGCGAGGGCCGGGAGTTCGCGGTAGACCTGCGAACGCGTCATGGTCCAGTACGGACCGAGGCGACGGGTCGCCTCCGCCATGAGTTGTCCGCCGGTCATCGGTCCTTCGTGCAGCAAGCCCAGCAATGCTGCTGAGGTTGCGTTGAGTTCTTTTCCTGCCATGCCCGACAGGATGCCATGTGGATGCCCTCATGACAAGTGGACAGCTCCAATGTGTCGATAGACCGTTACCGATACTTGATTGGATGGGTTCACGGATTACGCTGCAAGCCTTGCGAAACGGTCGGAGACCTCCGCTGGATTGCAACGCCTGTTTCGAGAATTCCAATCATGTGATCCCGATCGCCCCCTTGGGTTGCGATGACTCGGCGTTGCCCGGCGGTCACGGATCATTATCGACTGTCGCGATCGCTTTCAGTTGCGCGGCATCGGGGAACCGATGAGATCCGATCCGGGCGAGTCGTCGTCGGAACCGCCCTCAGTGGAATCATCATCCGCGCCTTCCGATTCGGACATTTCATCCGAATTCTGGTCAGGCGACTCGCTGTCGGCGTCCGGCCCTTGAGGAGTGACCGATTCCTCACCCGGCGTCCCGCTCGGCGCGGGCTCCGATTCCGTTGCCTCGTCCGGAGTCTGGCTCTCCACGGGCGCCGATTCGCTGACGCTAGCGGACGGATCGGCCACATCGTCCTCATCCGGAAGATCAGGGCGGGTAACCACCAGAAAGGCCCAGACGGCCGCGATCACGACGAAGCATCCGGCGAGGGCGAGGCCCACGACCCAACCGCGACCGAGCTTCTCGCCTTCTTTGCCGTACACCGCGCCGCGCGCGTCGCCGTCGCCGCCCGCGGGGGCGGTCATCATCGCCGCCAGCGCGGCCTGCTCGATCTCCGGCGCGTTCGGGGTCACCGGGTCGTACTTGAACGTGGCCGTCGCGTCCCGCTCCTTCAGCTCCGGCGCGATCGGCGCGGTCGCCTGGTTCGACAGGCGCGGGGCGAGGCGGCGCAGTTCGGCGGCGACCGTATCGAGGTCCCCGCGGGCGCGCGGGTCCAGCGCCAGGAGCATCTCGACGATCCGCCACAGGTCGGGGTCGACGGCGACGGGCTTGACGGGGATCTGCGTCAGGTGGCGCTCGACCACTTCGGTGATCGACCCGCCGCGGTAGGCGCTGTGCGCGGTCAGGGCCTCGTAGAGGACGAGGCCGAGCGCGTAGTTGTCGACGCCGGGGCTCGCAGAGTCGCCCGAGGCGACCTCGGGCGCGATGTACTCGGGGGTGCCGTGCGAGGGCGCGGTCTTGGACGCGGCGGCGCGGGCGATCCCGAAGTCGATGAACTTCAGGGCGTCCGTCCCGGCCAGCATGAGGTTGCCGGGCTTGACGTCCCCGTGCCGGTACCCGGCGCGGTGGACGGCCGCGAGGGTCTCGGCCGCGGACGCGCAGCGGCGGGCGGCCTCGGCGGCCGGGAGCGGGCCGTGCAGGCGCAGGTGCTCGCGCAGGTCCAGGCCGGGCAGGAACTCCAGGACGACCGCGCAGACCTCGATCGTGACGATGAAGTCCTTCACGGCGACCACGCCCGGGTGGTCGATGGTGCGGAGGATGTCGGCCTCGGCGCGGAAGCTCTCGAAGATCTCGGCCTCGTCGCGCAGCTCGGGGCGGAGGATCTTCACCGCCACGTGTTCGCCGGTGACCTGGTCCAGGCCCCGCCACACGACGCCGACCGCGCCGCGCGCGATCTCGTGCTCCAGGACGTACCGGTCGGCCAGAACCGTCTGCATGGGTGCTCCTAGGGGGCGGGCGAAGCGGGCTCAATCCACTGTAAAGGGGGCGTCACCGCAGCTCAGCGGCGGAGTCGCAGGGTGGCACGAACCGGGGATACAGCACGTCGGCGGCAAGGGCGGGCGCACCGGGATCAACGGTCGCGTGCTGTGAGTGGCGGGCCACTACACTTGCGCCCATGTCCCTCGAACGGCCAAGCTTTGAACAGACAGCCGAAACCCGGTGCGGAAACAGTGGTGATCGCCTGTGACCGAATTGCGTTGGCGCTATGGCGCCGCGACCGACGTGGGCAAAGTCCGCGACCTGAATGAGGACTCCCACCTGGCGTCGCGGCGGCTGCTCGCCGTGGCCGACGGCGTGGGCGGCGCGGCCGCGGGCGAGGTCGCCAGCGGCGTGACCATCGCCGAGGTGACACGGCTCGCCCGCCGCTCCCCCGTCGAGGCCACCGCCGAGCTCGGCGCGGTCGTCGAGGCCGCCCGCGACCGCATCCGCGCGGCCGTCGCCGAGAACCCCGAGTCGGAGGGCATGGCGACGACGCTCACCGGACTCTGGCTGGGCGACAACGCGGTCGACATCGTCCACATCGGCGACTCGAGGGCGTACCAGGTGCGCGGCGAGGACTTCGTCCAGGTCACGGTCGACGACTCATACGTGCAGCACCTCGTCGACGAGGGCGCGATCACGCCCGCCGAGGCCCAGGACCACCCGTACAAGTCGGTGGTCACCCGCGTCCTCCAGGCGAACCCGGCACCCGCCCACTTCGAGACGCGCCCGGCCCGGATCGGCGACCGGTACATGCTGTGCTCGGACGGGCTCAGCGACGTCGTCGGCGACACCGTCATCGAGAACGTGCTGCGCGACTTCACCGATCCGCAGGGCGCGGCCGACGAGCTCGTGCGCTTGGCCCTCGAAGGCGGCGGGCCCGACAACGTCACCGTGGTCGTGGGCGACGTCGCCGAGCACCGGCAGCTGCGGCGCTGGCCGTGGGCGATCGCCGCGATCGGCGTAGTGCTGGTGATCGCGGCGATCGTGGTGGCGCTGACCCTGCGGGGCTAGCTCCGCTACGCGCGGGTGTGCTCGTAGATGCCGCCGTCCGGGTATTCGAGCGACAGGGTGTCGGCTTCGGCGTCGAACTCGAACTGGACGGTGATCTCCTCCTCGGTCTCGGGTTCGGTGCCGGTGAAGGTGTGCGGGTCGCCGTCGTTCAAGGTGACCGTGCCTTCGTAGTCGCCGTGCTGGTTCGCGAAGGACGAGAGGGTCGCGGTGCCGTCCTCGTTGATCGTGAGGGTGGAGCCGTGCGGGCCGACGTCGTCGTAGGACGCCGCCCAGGTGCCGACGATGGCTTCGAGGCGCGGGTCGATCCCGGTGGGCTCCTCGGCGGGGGCCTCCTCTTCGGTGGTGGCCCCGGGGGCGGCTTCGGCAACGGTGGTGTTCTCCTCGGCCGGGTCGGCGCCCGGCTGGTTCCCGGCGTTGCAGGCGGCGAGGCCCGCGAGGGCGAGGAGGGCGGTTGCGGTGATCAATGAGAGGCGCATGATGGCGTTCCTTTTCGTCGAGTGCGTGTTCTTACCCAGGTAGACGAAAAGCGGGGCCAGGGCCCTTATCCCCGAATCGTGCCAGCCGTTCAGGCGCGGGCGTAGATGAACCAGCGGCCGTCGTCGCCGGACTCGACCAGGCACTCCCCCCGCATAGGTTCCATGGCGGCGTCGTCGCGGTTGCTCCGCTACGCGCCGTTGAAGGCGAGTCCGAGGTGCGCGCCTTCGGTGCGGGCGGTGTGGTCGAAGAAGAGGGCGTCGTCGGCGGTGACGTTGGCGAGGTGGCCGTGCAGCTCGTAGCCGATGATGCCGACGAGGCGGTTCCAGGCGAGGATGAGCCGGGCGGTCTCGTCGGGGGTGAACTCGTCGCCTTCCAGGAGCACCAGCATCTCGGGGGTGACGGCCTCGGGCGGGCAGACCGGTCCCGTTGGGGGCGTGAGGGTTCCGGCGCGTTTGGCGGCGGCGGCGATGCGCGCGAGGGTGAGCGGCATGCGCCCGGCGACCTCGATGGTGATGTGCGGGGCGATGTAGCCGGGGATGGGGGTGCCGAAGATGAGCGCGTACTCGTGGCGGTTGGCGAGGGACCAGGCGCGGACCGCGCGCCAGACGGCGAGCCAGCGGTCCTCGGGGGCGTCGCCGGGCCGGTCGGCGCCTTCGGCGGCCTCGCCGATCTCGGTGTAGGCCTGGACTATCAGGGCGGTGAGGAGTTCGTCGCGGCTGGCGAAGTAGCGGTAGACGGCCGAGGAGGCCATGCCGAGCTCGCGGGCGACCGAGCGCAGGGAGAGGTCGGCGGCGCCGCTCTCGCGGAGCTGGCGGCGGGCGGCGGCGAGGATCTCGGCGGTGAGCTCGGCCCGGGCACGCTCGCGGGCGGTTTTCGGCGCGTTCATCAGGCCAGTGTACCGAAACGAGAGCACCGCTCTTGCATTGTCAGCGCGAGTGTGCAATCATTGTTCTCAACAGAGAGCACTGCTCTCGAAGAAGAGCAGTGAACCCCAAGGAGCGAACATGTCCACCACCATGAACGACGCCCGGGCCCGCATGGGCGCCCTCGCCTTCGCCCTCGCAGGCGTCCTCTTCGTCATCTACGAGGCCGCCGCCCCGCGCCGCGACCAGACCACGCTCGAAGGCGCCGAGTCCTGGACCAGCGCCGGATGGTCGATCGCCCACATCGCCGCGATCGTCGCCCTCATCCTCATCCCGCTCGGCTACGGCGCGCTGCGCGGCCACCTCGAAGGCACCCGGAACGAGAAGACGGCCTTCATGGCCGCGACCATCGGCTACATCGGCTCGGCCCTGACGATCTCGTACTACGGCGCGGAGGTCTACGGACTCAAGGCGATCGGCGAGCGCGCCGTCGCGGACGGCGACGCGACCCTGACCGAGGTCGGCGAGGCGTTCCGGATGGACCCCACCGCGCTGGGCGTCTTCGTGACCGGCCTGGCCCTCATCGCGGTCGCGGCAGTGCTCGCGGCGGTGGCCGTGTGGCGCTCGGGGACCCTGAACAAGTGGAGCGCCGTGCCGCTCGCGGCCCTGCTCGTAACGATGCTCCCGCAGTACTTCATCCCCCACGCCGGCCGGATCGCCTGGGGCGCACTGGTGACCGTGGCGGCCCTGTGGCTCGCCGTCGAGATGTGGCGCGCCGGAGCGAAGCAGCCCGCCCGGGAGCTCCAGGACGCTTAAGCACAAAGCGCGAAAGCGGCCCCGCCGATGCGGGGCCGCTTTCGCGTCGTCTCGTTTCGCCTAGGCCGACAGGGCGATGCCGTCGAGGATGTCGTGCTCGGAGATGAGCACCGAGTCGATGCCGCTGCGCTCCATGATGGTCCGCAGGACGAGCGAGCCGCCGACGATGACGTCGGCGCGGCCCGGGTGCATCACCGGGATCGCCAGGCGCTCCTCATGGTTCGCGACCGCCAGGTCGGCGGTCACCTTCGCGACCTGCTCGTACGTGAGCCGCGTGCCGTCGATCGCGTCCGCGTCGTACTCCTTGAGCCCCAAAGAGATCGCCGCGATCGTGGTGGCCGTCCCGGCGACGGCGACGAGCTCGGTCGCCTCGCGGTCGGCGTCGGCCACGGCCAGCGCGCCGTCGGCGATGCCCGTGATGTCGGCGACCGCTTCGGCGATCTCGTCGGCGCGCGGCGGGTCGGAGCGCAGGTGCCGCTCGGTCATCCGCACGCAGCCGACGTTCACCGAGATCGCCGCGACGACCTCGGAACCGGTGCCGCGCACGAACTCCGTGGAGCCGCCGCCGATGTCGATGAGCAGGCGCTGGCCCTGGTGGGCCGGGAGCGTGGCGACCGCGCCGGTGAAGGAGAGGCGGGCCTCCTCGTCGCCGGTGATGACCTCGGGGTCCTGGCCGAGCACGGCCTGGACCATGGCCTTGAAGTCGGCGGCGTTCGAGGCGTCGCGGCTCGCGGAGGTCGCGACCATGCGCACCGCCTCGGCCCCGTGCTCGCGGATCTGGGCCGTGTAGTCGGCCAGCGCGACGCGGGTGCGTTCGAGGGCGGCGTCGGAGAGGCGGCCGGTCCGGTCGACGCCTTCGCCGAGTCGCACGACCTCCATGCGGCGCACGACGTCGTGCAGTCGCCCGGTGTCGTCGATGTCGGCGATGAGGAGGCGGATCGAGTTGGTGCCGCAGTCGATGCCGGCCACGCGGCGGGTCATTCGCCGTCCTCCTGGTTTCCGGTGGCGCAGCTGGTGCGCGTCCACCATTCGGGGAGCATTTCGATGGCCTCGTCGCCCATGGGGCTGACGCCCGGTCCGGCGGCGAGCGAGTGGCCGACGAGGGCGTGCAGGCACTTGACGCGGTCGGGCAGGCCGCCCGCGGAGATGCCGTCGATCTCGGGGACCTCGCCGAGGCGGGCGCGGCGGGCGAGGTAGTCCTCGTGGGCGCGGCGGTGCTGCGCGGCGAGCTCGGGGTCGGCGCCGAGGCGTTCGTTCATGTCCTTCATGACCCCGCCGCCTTCGAGCCTGCCGATGGCCGAGGCGGCTTTCGGGCAGGTCAAGTAGTACGTGGTCGGGAAGGGCGTGCCGTCGGGCAGGCGCGGTTCGGTCTCGATGACGGCGGGCTGGCCGCACGGGCAGCGCCAGGCGACGGCGTGGGCGGCGCGCATCGGGCGTCCGAGCTGCTTGCGGACGGCGGCCGCGTCGGCCTCGGTCACCGGTTCGGGCTGCTGGGGCCACTCGGCGGGCTTCACAGCGCCCCGCCTTGCAGCGCCGTCTTCAGTGCCGCGTGTCGCGGTCGTACGGCCTTCACTGCGCTGGTTCCTCTGTTTCCTCTGGTTCGATCCGGTCGGCGTCTGCAAAGGTATCGGCCAGCTCGTCGTACCAGGGCCGGTCCTCGGTCGCTTCGTCGTCTGCGCCACCGGTGTGCTTGGGGTCGTCCTCGTCGATCACGATGACGAGGTCCTCACCGGGGGGCACGAGGAGGAGGCTGGAGCGGATCTGGGCCTTGACGTACTCGGGATCGTCCCATTTGACGCGTTCGGCCTCGAGCTCCTCGATGTGCTCGGACTGGGCCGACTGCTCGGCTTCGAGGCGGTTGATCTCGATGCGCTGCTCGACGTAGGTGCGCAGGGGGTAGGCGTAGGCGAGGGCCAGCGCGGAGAGGACGAGGGCGAGGATCGCGGCGCGGCGGGAGACCTTGCGGGCGGGGCGGTAGCGGACCCGTTTGACCTCGGCGCGGCCGGTCCCGGGGGCGGGGCGGCGGGCGGCACGGGTGCGGCCGGGTCCGGTGGATCGTCCTCCCGGACGGCTGGGTCGGCGGCTCGCGTTCACGGGCCCAGCCTAGTCGATCGGGAAGTGCCCGGACGGGTTCGCCCGCTGCGGCACGGGATGCGCGAAGGCGCCCGGCTCGCTGGGGAGTCGGGCGCCTTCGTCTGCGTTTCCGCTGACCGGCTTCAGCCTGCCTTCAGGTTCGCCGGTCTACGGTTCTACTTGCCGAACTTCGGGAAGGCCGAAGCGCCGGCGTAGCGGGCGGCGTCGCCCAGGTCCTCTTCGATGCGGAGGAGCTGGTTGTACTTGGCGACGCGGTCCGAGCGGGCCGGGGCGCCGGTCTTGATCTGGCCGCAGGCCATCGCGACGGCCAGGTCGGCGATCGTGGTGTCCTCGGTCTCACCGGAGCGGTGGCTCATCATGCAGCCGAAGCCCGCGCGGTGGGCCATGTCGACGGCGTCGGTGGTCTCGGTGAGCGAGCCGATCTGGTTCACCTTGACGAGGAGGCCGTTGGCGGCCTGCTCGTCGATGCCGCGGCGGATGCGCTCGGGGTTGGTCACGAACAGGTCGTCGCCGACGATCTGCAGGCGGGAGCCGACGGCCGCGGTGAGCGCGGACCAGCCGGCCCAGTCGTCCTCGGAGAGGGGGTCCTCGATGGACACGAACGGGTAGGCGGCGATGAGCTCCTCGTAGTAGGCGCTCATCTCCTCGCCGGTCTTCTTCTGGCCCTCGAAGAGGTAGGCGCCGTCGGTGTAGAACTCGGTGGCGGCCACGTCCATCGCGAAGGCGATGTCGGTGCCGAGCTTGTAGCCGGCCTTCTCGATCGCGACCGAGATGAGGTCGAGGGCGGCGCGGTTGGACTCGAGGTTCGGGGCGAACCCGCCCTCGTCGCCGAGACCGGTGGAGAGGCCGCGCTCCTTGAGGACGGACTTGAGCGCGTGGTAGATCTCCGCGCCCCAGCGCAGGGCCTCCTTGAAGGTGGGGGCGCCGATCGGGGCGATCATGAACTCCTGCACGTCGACGTTGGAGTCCGCGTGGGAGCCGCCGTTGAGGATGTTCATCATCGGCACCGGCAGGAGGTGCGCGTTCGGGCCGCCGATGTAGCGGTAGAGGGGCAGCTCGGCGGAGTCCGCGGCGGCCTTGGCGACGGCGAGGGAGGCGCCGAGGATGGCGTTCGCGCCGAGGTTGGACTTGTCGGGGGTGCCGTCGGCGTCCAGCAGGGCCTGGTCGACGAGGCGCTGCTCGGAGGCCTCGATGCCGATGAGGGCGTCGCGGATCGGGCCGTTGACGTTGTCGACGGCCTTCTCGACGCCCTTGCCGAGGTAGCGGTTCTTGTCGCCGTCGCGCAGCTCGATGGCCTCGAACGCGCCGGTGGAGGCGCCGGACGGGACCGCCGCACGCTGGAGCGTGTCGTCCTCCAGCAGCACCTCGACCTCTACGGTGGGGTTGCCGCGCGAGTCGAGGATCTCCCTGGCCCGGATGTCTTCAATTGCAGCCACTGTCACTCCTGAAATAGCCGAATCTGACGATCGACCCGATTACGGGGCCGTGTCCGAAGGATTTCGGCCGACCCGACACTGCGTCGGCCACAGCTCCTGAGGATACGCCCCGCGTGACTTGCCGATGGCTCCGAGCCGGTAAAAGGCCGAGTGGACGGGGCCGCGTGACGCGAATTGGTGTTGCCCGCAACGCGGACGCTCGTGTTACATAGGTCGTGGACGCACCGCTATAGGGTGGAGTCCTATCTCAGATCAGACACCTGTGCTAGGCGTGCCCCCCGGATGCCGCGCTCGGCGATGCTTGCGAGCCATTGGACACGCGCAGCGGCGGTCCCCCTCGCCTGGCGCAATGGAAGTGGAGCCCCATGATCTTGCAGAACCCCCTGCGGCGCTGCGCTGTACTGGGCGCGGCGGCGCTCATGGCCCTGGCCGGATGCTCGGTCGGCGCCGAGGGCGGCAAATCGGCCTCGGAGGACCAGGCCGCGCTCACCGAGCTGAGCGGCCGACTCGCCGAAGGCGACCGGCCCGCCTACACCGCGGAGTACCTCATCGAGGGCTCGGAGGAGTCCGTGCTCGTCGCGGTCGACCTCGAAGCCGGGACCGCCGCCGTCGTCGTCGGCGACCGGCCCAGCCTGTGGGCGGGCGAGGACGCCGCCGAACTCGACGTGTGGCTGGGCCGGGAGCTCGACGGCATCCTGCCCGCCGAGGCGACCGTGGCCGCGTGGCTCTCGGAGACCGCCGCCGACACCTCGGCCTCGACCGTGTTCTCCAACACGACGCTCGCGGGCGAACTGGCCGACTGCGTCGACGTCCAGGGCGCCGAGGACTCGAGCGTGGGCGCCTACGAGGTCTGCGTGACCACGGTCGGCGTCATCGCCAGCGTCACCGCGAAGGTCGGCGACACCGCATACACCGCGAAGCTCGTGAACTACCACGACGGCGTGGACGCCGCCTGGCTCGACGAGATCACCGGCCAGGGCGGGACCGCCAACCAGTAGGATCGGCCGCCGCCGGGCGGCCGACCGCGTTACAGTCGCTCGGCGGGCCGAGGTCCGGCGCCACGGGGGTTCACCTGAAAAGGTGTCGGCGCCGACCCGGCCCGCGCCCGTTCCCGGCACCCGCAAGGTAGGCCGCGTCACAACGAGTATCCCGGTTGCGGAACCCCCCTGAGTCCCGTGTAAAGTTGTCGTCGTTGCCGCGGCAAGCCGCGGAGGCAAAGGCAAGCGCCCGTCGTCCAGGGGCCTAGGACGCCGCCCTCTCAAGGCGGAAACGGCGGTTCGAATCCGCTCGGGCGTACCAGTTAGATATGCAATTCAGAGCCTCAGCACAGCTGGGGCTCTGTTGCTATTCGGAACGCAATGCCGGCAGACCGGCCGCGATGGCCCTGAGTATGCGGCGCATGGTCGGCGGGAACCGCGGCAGGGCGGATCGGCCGCAGCCCTCGCCGACGTCGGCACTTGTCGGTCCGGGGTCGTTTCGGGAAATTCTGGCACACTGGGTTGTTCGGGCAGTATTGTGGCGGTTTTGCCTTAGGCTTCCGGCATGTGTGCCTTGCGATTGTCTACAAGGGCCTGTGTGGCGCTGCTGTGCGCGCTCCTCGCGCTGGTGTCGGGCGGCTTCGTGTTCGAACGGGCCGCCCAGGCGCAGGCGAGCGGGGCGTGGAGTACGTGGGAGGCCTTCGGCGGCAGCTCCGGCGACTACCACACCGCGATGACCTTCGCGACCGGTCCGTCCGTCATCGCCGACATGAACACGGACTCGCGCGGCGGCGGTGTCGGGGTCGTCTCCGGCCAGTCCAACTGGCTCTCGGCCGGGACTCCGATCGGCGCGAAGTACGGGACGTCCAGGAACCAGCCGTACGTGAACCTGCGGCCCCAGGCCGACCGGGCCGACTCGCCCTCGTACACCGACTACTCCTTCGACCGGGCGGTGCCGCCGGGCGGCTGGGCGTTCGCCTTGGGCGACATCGACGCCGACCAGGTCCACATCGTCGCCAAGGGACCCGACGGCGCGACCCTCACCGCCGCCGAGCTCGGGTTCCAAGGCGCGTTCAACTACTGCAGCGCCTCCTCGGCCGGGGGGCCGTCCTGCACCCGGAACCCCGCCGACCAGCCGACCTGGAACGCCGGGACGCAGACGCTCACCGGCAACGACGCCGCCTCGGACACCGACGGCGCGAGCGGCTGGTTCGAGCCGACGGTGCCGGTCAAGACGCTCACGTTCGTCTTCACCCGCCGCGCCGGGTTCCCCGTCTACCAGACCTGGTTCGCCTCGACCGGCTGCGACGTGACGGGGACCGTGACCGACTCCGGCGCCCCGTCCGCGAACACGAAGGTCAACATCATCGACTGGGAAGGGCACCTGGTCGACTCGACCACCACCGGGGACGACGGGACTTACACGTTCGCGAACTACATGATCGGCGGCCAGTACACCGTCGAGGTCGTCCCGCTGGACGGGAAGATCGCAGACGGTGTGAAGCGCCAGCAGGTGGACCTGAGCTCCTGCCCTGCCGCCGCGGCGGACTTCCAGATCCGGGACGTCGTGCCGACCTCGGTGGGCGGCAACGTCTCCAACACCTTCGGCAACAACCTCGGCGGCGTCTCCGTGACGCTGCGGCTCGAGGACGGCTCCACCGTCACCACGGTCACCGACTCGGACGGCAACTACCTGTTCGACGACGTCCCGGCCGGGGACCACGTCATCGTGATCGAGAAACCCGCGGGCTACGACTACGAGGGGGTCGAGGAGCGGCCGGTGACCGTGACGAGCGGGCAGACCGAGCCGATCACCGGGCAGGACTTCCTGCTGAAACCGCTGCCTGCCATCTTCGGGTTCGCGGAGGCCTGCGGCGAAGCGGTCTCCGGTGTGACGGTCACGCTCACCATGCCCGACGGCAGCACCCTTTCCACGGTCACCGACGCGGGCGGCGGCTACATGTTCGAAGGGCTCGAGGACGGCGACTACACGGTTGAGGCCGATGTGCCCGCGGGCCACTCGGCGGAGGGTCCGCTGACGAGGAGCGTGACCGTAGCGGACGCCGATGTGGACGATGTCGACTTCATGTACTCCCGGCCCACCGCGGTCGTGGGGAAGGTGACCGGTCCTGACGGCGAAGCGATGGATGACGTGCAGGTCACCGTCACGCCGGAGGGCGAGGCGCCGCAGACGACCACGACCGGCGACGAGGGCTTGTACAGCGTCGGCAACCTGCCGTCCGGTACGCACACGGTGAAGATCACCGCCCCGGCCGGCTACGAGGTCGTCGGCGAGGACGAGAAGACCGTGTCCAACACCGAGACCTGCGGCGACGCGGTCGCCGACTTCGCACTGGTCAAGTCCGACGACCCCGACGACCCGGGTGACCCGGGCGGCCCGATCGTCGGCGCCCCCGCGCCCGGCAGTCCTGATCCCGAGGAACCCGGAGGCCCTGATCCCGGCGAACCCGGGGGCCCGGGAGCCGACGAACCAGGAGGCCCGGGGACCGATCCGGGCGATGACCCCGGCCAGGACCCGGCCGACCGTCCGGACGGCGGCGCACCGGCCGGAGCCGGCCTGCCCCGCACCGGCCTGAGCTTCTATACCGCGCTCACGGCCGCCGTGTTCCTCCTCGGAGCGGGCGCGGTCATGGTCGCGGCGGTGCGGGCCAGGCGAACCGAGGAGTCCGATCCGCTGTTCTGATTCGGGAGCGCGGAAAGGGGAGGCCGGCCCGCGGGCCGGCCTCCCCTTTCGCTTGGGTCCCTAGACGCTCGGCCATTCGGTTGCGGCTTTGCGGGACCGGCGGATCATGAGCCAGCCGATCATCGCTGCGACGAGGGCGACCGCGCCGAGGGCGGCGTAGAGCATGCCGGAGCCGCCGGTCACCGGGAGCGCCGTGTCAGGGGACGGGGAGGCTCCCGAGGTTCCGGGGTCGGACGGGTCCTCGGAGGCGCTCGGGTCCGGGCCCGGGGGCGTGCCGGTGTTGGTGACGGTGCATTCGATGTCGTCGCCGACTTTGACCTTCACGACCTGGGACGTGCCGTCGCCGGAGGGCAGGGACGGGTCGGCCGCACCGTTGTTCGTGCACGACCAGGCCTGGGTGTAGGTCGAGAGGTCGGTGCCGCCTTCGGCGGTCTCGGCGAGGGTGTAGTCGCGCCCGCCGAGGGCCGCGAGGACCGTCTGGGGGTCGACCGTCGCGGAGTCGCCGCCGCCCGTGGAGGCCTCGCCGATGAGGTCGTCCGATTCGTCCACGATGGAGATGCCGAACGAGTCGGCGGCATCGGTCCTGTCCTCGACGGCCTTGGTCATGCCGACCTTCGCGGTGAGGATGCCGAACGCGACGCCCTGCACGGCGTTCGCGGTGCGGTCGAGGAAGCCGATCGTCGCGGTGGTGGGTGCGACCGAGTAGAGGACGATCTCGTCGACCGGGAGGCCCCCGGCGGTGTTGCCCTTGCAGGTGACCGAGGTCGTGCCGATGCCGGTGAGCTCGCCGCCGCACGCGGGCTGCGCGTCGGGCATGGTCGCACGGGTCAGCTCCTCGATGGGCTTGTCCGACGAGAACGTCAGGCCCTCAAGGCGGTTGGTGGTCTCGGCGTCGGCCATGACGATGCCGTAACCGTCGACGGCGGTCCCGGACGGGCCGGTGACGACCAGGTCCTCGATGGTGAGCGTGCCGAGGTCGCCCGAAGCACCCGTACCGGCGTCGACCTGCTGGTACAGCGCGGGCTTGCCGGGGGTGCCGGTGTAGACGGTGTTGCCGATGGGAGCTTTGTTGTACGTGGGGAACGCGGTCGGCTTGAGGACGCGGTACCCGTTCGTTCCCGGCACGACCTTGAACGTGAACGACATCGTGTAGTCGGGGGTCAGCTCGATCGTCATCGGCTGCCCGGCCGCGCTCATGGCGGTGGCCTGGTCGAAGCCGGTCATGTCGATCCAGCAGATCGTGTTGGCGTAATCGCCGCCCGAGCCGTACCCGCACCCTGTGGTCTGCGCCGCCGCCGGAGTCCCGAAGAGGGTCCCTGCGGCGACGACGGCGAACGCCGCCGCCAGTCTGGCAAAAGTCTTCACTGTGAAAGTCCCTGCGTGATCGCTGGAAAACTGGAGATACCGAGACGCGAAGCTAGAAGAGTCGCTTTTGTCCGATCGGTCCAGTGAGCATAAGGGACAGGGCAGGTCGCAAGGAGGAACGACGGGCCGGGACGCAGCACGGGCCGCCCGGAGGCGGCCCGTTTCAGGTTGCGGCGGTTCAGGCCGCGAGGTACTGCTCCAGGTCGTCGAGGATCATCCCGGCGGCGGTGACGCCGATGCCGGTCATCCAGACCTCGTCGTCCACGTTGTAGGCCTTGCCGCCCTGGACGGCCGGGATCGACTGCCACAGTTCGCCGCCGGTGTAGTCGGCGAGCATCGCCTCGCCGTCGGTGCCGTACGCGCAGTAGAAGACCACGTCGCCGCCCACCGAGTCGAGCTCCTCCGCCGAGACCTCGCCGAAGCGCTTGTCCTCGGCGTCGGCCAGCAGCTGCAGCTCGGGGCGAGCCAGGCCCGTGTCGCCGACGACGATGCCCGAGAACGAGTCCGGGCCGTAGACCCGGATCTGGTCGGGCATGAACCGCACGATGCTCACCTCGGTGGCGACCGCGTCGCCGAGGGACGCGCCGAAGTCGGCGGCGCGGGTCTCGTAGTCGGCGAGGAGCTGCTTCGCCTCCTCGCCCTTGCCGAGCGCGTCGCCGTCGAGGAGGAAGTTCTCCTTCCAGGTGACGCCGACCAGCTCGGTGAACACGGTCGGGGCGATCGCGTTCAGCTCGTCGTAGAACGCCTCCTGGCGGAACTTCGAGCCGAGGATCAGGTCGGGTTCGAGGGCCTCGATCGCCTCGAGGTCGGGTTCGGCGGTGGTGCCGACCACGGTGACTCCGGAGAGGTCGCCGAGGTAGCCGGGCAGTTCGGTCTCGCTCGCGCGGGCCGCACCGACCGGGGTGACCCCGAGCGAGAGCGCGGTGTCGATCTTGTCGGTGTCGAGGACGACGACCCGCTGCGGGTCGGCGGGGATCTCGGTCGAGCCCATCGCGTGCTCGATCGTGCGGGTCTCGCCTTCGGCCTCGTTGCGTTCGGCGGCGGGGTCAGAGGTCCCGCACGCGGCCAGCGCGACCGCGCAGGCCGAAGCGAGGCCGGCGGCCAGGAGTGCTCTTCTCATTTCGGGTTCCTTTCGTGAGCAGGAGGTAGATGAGGTAGGCGCCGCCGAGTGCGGCGGTGAGGACTCCTGCGGGCATCTGGTAGTCGCCGAACGCGGTGCGGCCCAGCCAGTCCGCGAGGACGAGGAGGACCGCGCCGGTGAGGGCGGAGGCGAGGAGGGGCGGGCGGGAGGTGCGGGCGAGGCGGCGGGCGATCTGGGGTGCGGCGAGGGCCACGAACTCGACGGCGCCGACCTGGGCGACGGCGGCGGAGGCGAGGACGACGCCGAGGACGGCGAGGCCGAGGCGCTGGCCGGTGACGCGGACGCCGATGCCGGTGGCGGTGGGGTCGTCGAGGTCGGTGGTGTCGAGGGCGCGCTGGGCCCAGACGAGGGCGGGGAGGGCGAGGAGGAGGAAGGCGGCGAGGAACGCGGTCTCGTTCCAGCCGCGTCCGGCGAGGGTGCCGATGAGCCAGATCTGGGCGCGCTGGGCGTCGATGGCGTCGGCGGCCAGCAGGAGGATCTGGGTGCCGGATTTGAGGAGTACGGCGACGGCGACGCCCGCGAGGACGAAGCGGGGCGCGGAGAGCGAGCCGCGGTTGGCAATGAGGAGGACGATCGCGGCGGCGGCGAGGCCGCCGGTGAGGGCGGCGGGGGCGAGGAGCGCGTAGGAGAGTCCGGCGGTGAGGGCGAAGGTGGCGGCGAGCCCGGCTCCGGCGGTGACGCCGATGATGTCGGGGCTGGCGAGGGGGTTGCGGGCGACGGACTGGATGAGGGCGCCCGCGATGCCGAGGGCCGCACCGGCGGTGACGGCGAGGACGGTGCGGGGTAGGCGGAGGATCTCGATCGTGCGGTCGTACCCGGTTTCGCCGGTGAGGGTGGCGAGCGTGTCGGCGAAGGTGATGTAGGTGTCGCCCAGGCAGAGTGCGGCGGTGACGGCGCCGAGGAGGGCGATGAGGAGGAGGGCCGAGACGGCGGCGCTGCGGCGGTGGACGGTGACGGAGAGGGCGCCGGAGCGGAGGACGGTGCGGCCGGGGAGTTGGAGCTGCGTCATGCCGTCACCGTCCCCTCGGCGAAGCTTGCGAGCCGTAAATTTGTCTAGCCTTGCGTACCAGGGCGATCAGGAGCGGTGCGCCGATCACGGCGCAGATGATCCCTGCGGGGGCTTCGCCGGGGACGATGAGGCGGCCGATGACGTCGGCGGTCAGGAGCATGCAGGGTCCGAGCATGAGGCTCAGCGCGATCTGGCTGCGGTGGGCCGCGCCGACGGCCCAGCGGGCGAGGTGCGGGATGGCGAGGCCGATGAAGCCGATGGGTCCGGCGGCTGCGACTGCCGCGCCCGTCAGGAGAGCGACCGTGGAAGCGGCGGCGGCGCGGGTGAGGCCGACGCGGTGGCCGAGTCCGGCGGCGGCTTCGGCGCCGAGTTGGAGGCCGTCGAGGCCGCGGGCGGCGAGGAGCGCGAGTGCGATGCCGCCCAAGAGGAACGGGGCCATGCCCCAGGCGACGTCGGCGCCGCGTCCGGCGAGTGAGCCGACGGCCCAGAAGCGGTACTGGTCGAAGGAGTGCACGTCGGTGGCGAGCACGGCGTAGACCATCGCGGAGAGGCTGGCGTCGAGGGCGGCGCCGCAGAGGGCGTAAGTGGCCGTGCCGCCGCCGGTGTTGCGGGTCGCGACGGTGGAGACGGCGTAGCCGACGAGTCCGGCGAGGAGCGCTCCGGCGATGCCGAGCCACACGTACTGGCCGATGCCGGTGAGGCCCAGGACGCTCAGGCCGATGACGACGCCAAGGCTGGCGCCTGCGGCGACGCCGAAGATGCGCGGGTCGGCGAGGGGGTTGCGGGTGAGGGTCTGCATGAGGACCCCGGCGACGGCGAGTCCGGCCCCGGCGAGGAGGCCGACGGCGGTGCGGGGGACGCGCTGCTCCCAGACGACGGCGGCCGCGATGGGGTCAGTGCGGGTGAGGCCGCCCCAGAGTTCGGTGAGGCTGAGGTCGCGGGCGCCGAGCGCGAGGGAGGCGATCACGATGAGGCCCAAGGCGATCGCCGAGACAGCAATGCTGAGCGTCCTTTTTCGGCTCGCAAGCTTCGCCGAGTGCGCGCGCCCGCGTGCGGTCCGGGCGGGGCGCAAGCGGGCGGCGGGGAAGGGCACGCCCTAGAGCATAGGGGAGCCTAACCTAATGCGGAAGTGCCGCGTACGGAATGTGACTTGCGCGCGCTAACCGGCAGGTCATTCGGGGTAGCGGATGCCCTTGGCGACGGCCTCGACCGCTTCGGAGCCCTTGCGCCCGAAGGGGTCGCGCACCTCGACGGCGAGGCCGGGCTCGATGAGGCGGGCGATCTCGTGCTCGCTCTCGAAGCCGTCGTCGCCGAAGTCGCTCGGGTTCCAGTCGTCGCCCCGCTCGTGGTATTCGACCAGGAACTCCCTGAGCGCCTTGAGGTCTTTGAGGCGGGGCGCGCGCATGACCTGGACCTGGAGGTCGACGCGCCAGGTGTCGGGCCCGATCTCGGTCTCCCAGACGCGCTGCGTGCAGTCGACGCCCTCCCACTCGGTCACGAAGTCGGAGGGCGTGCCGAGGCCTTCGGGGAGGTGGGTGAGGGCGAGGCCGTCGAGACGGGATTCGGTGCCGCTGATCGTCATGCCGCGATCGTACCCATTTGGCCGCGCGCGGAAACGGACTTCCGGGGCGCGGGCGCCGGTTCGCCAGATGTCCGCATCGGGATGGTTTCGTAAGTTTGGAGTGTCCGGGAGGTAAAAGATGGTTTCACCCCTTGCACGGACTGGACATCCCATGATTCGATGATTCCCAGGAGATTGACGCATTCACGTGCGCCGCTCCGACCGTCCCCATCGCAACCGCCGGTCACTCCCCCATCTGGAGCTCCCATGCATGCAGTCAAACGCGCCTTGAAGCGTGCCGTCGCCTTCGCGACGGCCGCTTCGCTGGCCGTCATCACCCTGCTCGTCCTCGACACCGCCCCCGCCGCCGCAGTGCGGCCCCCGGGCATCCCCTCGCTCTCCACCGCGCAGTCCGAGCTCAACGCGCTCACCGTCCGCGCCGAGGCCAACGGCGACACCTACGACCGCGACCTCTTCCCGCACTGGAAGTCCGTGAGCGGCTCCGGCGGCTGCACCGCCCGCCAGTACATCCTCAAGCGCGACGGCCAGAACATCGTCACCTCCGACGGCTGCCAGCCCACCTCCGGCAACTGGCAGTCCGACTTCGACAACGTCTGGACCACCTCGGTCTCCAACGCCACCATCGACCACGTCGTGGCCCTCTCCGAGGCCTGGGCCTCCGGTGCCAGCTCGTGGACGACCTCGCAGCGCCAGGCCTTCGCCAACGACATCAACTCGCCGCAGCTGTGGATCGCCACCACCTCGATCAACTCCTCGAAGGGCGACAAGGACCCCGCCGAGTGGCTGCCGCCGAACACCTCGGTGCGCTGCGACTACGTCAAGGCCTGGACCCACGTCAAGTACCTCTACGGCCTCTCCGTGAACTCGGCCGAGAAGACCGCGATCCAGTCCGCCCTCAACACCTACTGCTAGACAACGAGAACGGCGGCCCTCCCGGTTCCGGGAGGGCCGCCGTTTCGTAATGCTTAAGCGGTCGCCAGGGCGATCAGGCCGGTGAGCACCGCGAGCCCGCAGGCGATCAGGCCCAGGATCAGGCCCGAGGTCGCCACGCCCTTGCCCGAGACGCCGCCCTGCGCGGCCCGGATCTGGCGCTTCGCGTACACGGCCAGGGAGACCGAGCCGATGCCGAACAGCGCCGCGGACATGAAGAACGTGAGACCGGCCCACGGGCTGAAGATCGCGCTGATCAGCCCCGGGATCGCGCCGCTGATGCCCGCGATCCCGGCCACCAGCGAGCCGACGGCCGGACCCGAGGGGATCGGTTTGAGCCGGGGAAGCGTGAGATAGAAACCGTCGACCATGGCAGGTGCGGGGACTGCCATCGGCTGCCAGACGGGCTGCATGGGGTGCGCGGGTTGCATCGGATAGGGGTGCGGGTACTGCGGCTGCGCGTAGCCGTGGACCGGCGGGGCGGGCGGCGCCTGGGGAGGCGGCGGCTGCATGTGAGGTTGGTACGGGTCCTGCGCGGTCACGCCACCAGACTAGCCGCCCCGAAGGGATCTCGCGACCTCGGTGAAGTACTCGTCGACCTCCTTGGTGTCGTACCCGCGCATCGTGAGCTGGAAGCCGAGATCGGTGAGGGAGTCGGGGTGCGGAGGCGCGCCGGCCTCGGTCGCTCTTCTGATCCGGGCCACGGCGCGATCGACTTGGGCCCGGTCGTATCCGCGGAAACGGACAGAGAAGAAGGGGTTCTCCATACGTCACAGTCTGCCAGGTCTACGCCACTGAGTGGGATCGCCCCGGCCTTGATCAAATTTCGACGGTCATAACAACTCGTAACGGCCACAAGTTAAGTGAGGAAACGTCTCACCCATTTCACTTGATGCCGAATTGTCCGTGAGAAAGGTGCGACCAATGCCGTAGCAGCATCCGCGTCGGCCTCCGAGACCGCTCCCGGGGCGAAAGCCGCCGCGTTCACCAGACGCGGCAAAGCACCGATGTCGGCCTTCAGCGCCGAAAGCCGCACTGCGGCCTCTTCCGCGTTCGCATGACCGGGAACCTTCACGCCCGCCCGCGCGGCCTCCGCCAGCACCTCCGCCCAGGCCCCCGCGACCCGCTCCGCCGGAGTGCCCTTCCGCAGCCTGCGCCTGCGCCGCAGCGCCCGGCGCGCCTTGAACACCAAGGGGACGCACGCGAGCAGCAGCGCACCGGCCGCGTACCAGACCCAGCGCGGAATCCCCGCGTCCTCCTGCCCGGCCTGGTCGTTGAAGTCGCCGTCCTGCTCCAGCGCCTCGTCGTTGAAGTCCTCGGCCTCACCGCCGCCGCCCTCGGCCTCCTCCGGGCTCGGCGTCTCCTCCTCCATCTTCTCGAGGGTGTCCTCCGGCGGGACCGGGGCGACCCCCGCGGCCGGCATCGGATCGAACCGCACCCACCCGGGCCCGTCGAACGCGACCTCCGGCCACGCCTGGCCCTGCGCCGCCGTCACCGTGCTCGCACCCGACGGCACGTCGAACCCGACCACAACGCGCGTCGGCAGCCCGACCAGGCGGCCGATCACCGCGTACGCGGCCGCGAAATGCTCGCTCGTGCCGCGCTGGCCGCCCGCGGTCACGGGGCTGGCGAGGAAGAACCCGAGCGCGGGCAGGTCGTGCCCGGACGGCGCCTCGGCGTCGAACGCGTAGTGCTGGGAGAGGAAGTCCGCGAGCCCTTGGGCCCGTTCGTAAGGCGTGTCGTAGGTGGCGTTGATGTACTCGGCGATCGTCGCCATGATCTCCGGGGTCCCGGGCGGGACTGCCACCGTGGTGATGTCGGAGAGGTCCGGGCGGGCCGACTCGGCCCCGGCCGGGTCGTTCGCGACGAGCGCGGAGTCGACGTGGAAGCTCGTGCCCGTAGCGAGGCCGTCCGGGGTGAGCAGGCATTTCGTGTAGAGGTTCACGGCGATCGGCAGATCGGTGACGCTCGCGGGGTCGGCCGCGGCGGGCACGAGCTTCCCGCCGAGCTCGATGATCTCGACGTCGGCCGAGTAGGTCGCCTCGCCCGCGCCCGGGACCACGGTGCCCGCGGTGCGGAAATCGCCCGTGGCCTGCCAGGTCGTGCCGTCGTACTCGGTGAGCACAGCCAGGCGCATCCACGCGTCGGCGCTCGTGTCGGCCTTGAACAGCTCCTGCTCGGGGTACTTGGCCCACTCGGCGATGCGCACGAGCGGGTTGAGGTCGATGTCGGTGAGCTGCGGCGGCTCCACGTACTCGCGCGGGTCGCCGGGGCTGGAGGTGACCAGCCGCGCGGCGGCCGGACCGAGGACCGCGACGGCCGCGAGCAGCACGGTGGTCGTGATGACGGCGCCCATGAGGGCAGGGGTGCGCGACGGCGGCTGCCCGTCGACAGTGGCATCGCTGTCGGGCCTGCGCTCGGGCGGCGCGGCGGTCACCGCCAGCGCGGCGGCGGCGAGGACGCAGAACACGATCGCGTACAGCGGGGCGGTCTCGGCGTTCGGGCCGACGAGGTACAGCCCGGCGGCGTACAGGAGGGTCGGCGGGAGGCAGCCGAGGAGCGTGCGGCCGTAGCGGATCGCGAACTCGCACGAGAGCGTGGCGGCGAGCCAGGTCAGGAAGACCGGGACGATCACGGTGTCCGGCACGGGTTCGACGGGGATGAGCGCGGTCAGTGTGCGCGGCACGGCGTTGACGAGCGCGTCCACGATCGTCACGCCGAGCGGGTCGGTGCCGGGGCTGGTGAACCAGATCGCGGCGAGAAGGTACGCGGCCAGGCCGGCGGCGGAGGCGCCGGGGGCGAGGAACGACGGCTTGTTGCGGAGCGCGAAGCCGATCGCGAAGGCGCCGAACGCGGCCCCCGCGACCAGGATCAGCAGCAGCTGGCCGTGGTAGACGCGGGCGGCGACGGTGCCCGCGACCAGGCACATGAGGGTGAGGCAGGCGGCGACGGCGGCGACGCGGAGGCGGTAGCGGGTGCGTCTTGCGTTTCTGGTGCTCACAGCCGGGTGCCGCCGTTGTTCCAGGCCGCGGCGAACTGCTCGCCGTCGGCGGCGCGGATCGTGGGCACGCCCCCGGCGAGCGACGCGGAGGCCGCGAGGCCGTCCGCGAGGTGCACGGCGATCACGGTGGGGTAGGCGCGTTTGAGGACCGCGAGGCGGTCGGTGGGCGGCTCGGTCCCGGTGATCCACACGAGGGTGTCGCCGTAGCGGGCGGCGGTGAGGCGGGAGACGTACGCGCCCAGGGAATCCGAGGCGTTCGGGTGGAGTTCGGCGAGGAGGTCGCCGTAGGAGTCGCGCCCGGCGCCGGAGACGACCGCGCCGGAGGCGGGCACGAGCGCGGCGTGGTACTCGGCGCGGAAGCAGGCGGTGAGGATCGAGTAGGCGGCCTCGCAGGCGGCCTCGAAGGGGCCACCGGGGGACGCTTGCGAGCCCGGCTTGGGTGCAGTGGGCCAGCTTTCGGCACGGTCGTCGATGGCGATGGCGACGGTGGGGAGCGAGGTGTCGAGGTGCTCCTTCACCATGAGCTTGCCGATGCGCGCGGAGGTGCGCCAGTGGACGTGGCGCAGCTCGTCGCCGATCACGTACTCGCGCAAGGCGTGGAAGGTGAGCGAGCCCTGCTCGACCTTGTCGGCGGTGCCTTCGAGGGAGCGGGCGAGGCCGTCGGGGGTGCGGCCGAGCTGGTGCAGGCGCGGGTGGATCCAGAGGCGGGCGGTCCCGCCGAAGTTCCCGGCGGTCGCGGCGAGGCCGAGGAGGTCGCGTTTGCCGATGCTGAGCGGCCCGGCGTCGATCACGCCGCGCCGGTCCGCGCGGATCGGGTAGCTCGCCCCGGCGCTCTTGCCCGGGCGCAGGCGCGCGAGCGGGACGGCGACGCGGCGGGTTTCGAGGCCGGTACCACCGAAGGCGTCGACGGCGCGGGCGTTGACGGAACGCCAGCGCGCGGCGTTGCGCACGTTCAAGTGGACGTTGGCGTTGTCCCCCACCGAGACCCGGTCGGGGGTGACCTGGCGTTCGACTTCGAGGCGCGGCTTCGCGGCGATCACCGAACCGGCGGCGACGCACGCGAGCGCGGCGGCCGCGCCGATCGTCGCGAACTCCGGGTAACCCCAGATCCAACCGGCGGCGAGCAGCCCGGCGGCCGCGATCGCAAGGGCGACACCGCGACTGGTGACAGGGACGGCGAGCGCGAGGTTCGCGAACCGCTTCGCACGGCTCTGACCAGTCAAAATGGACTTGTCGGCCTCGCCCGGTCCGGCGCCGGCGGCCCGACCGGACTCGCTCATGCCGCCGAGGCCGGCAGCGGCACGGGGACCTGGTCGAAGGCGTCCGCGACGATCTGGGCGCCGGTCGTGCCGCGCATGGCAGCGTCGGGCGCGAGCTGGATGCGGTGCGCGAACACCGGTCCGGCGAGGGCCTTCACGTCCTCGGGGATGATGTACGTGCGGCCCTGCGAGAGCGCGAACACGCTTGCGGCCCTGGTCAACGCGATGAGACCGCGCGGGCTGACGCCCACGGCGACCTGCGGGTGGTTCCGGGTCGCGTTCGCGAGCTGCACGAGGTACGCGTACAGCGGCTCGGCGATGTAGACGTGCTTCGCCATGTCCGCCATCTGCGCGACCGTGTCGGTGTCGACCACGGGGCTCAGGTGCTCGGGGCTGCGCTGGTGCGTGCCGCGCAGGACCTCGATCTCGGCGGCCTCCACCGGGTAGCCGACCGAGAGCTTCACGAGGAAGCGGTCGAGCTGGGCCTCGGGGAGGCGGTAGGTGCCGTCCATCTCGACGGGGTTCTGGGTGGCGACCACGAGGAACGGCTGCGGCACCTGGTGCGGGTTGCCGTCCACGGTGACCCGGCCTTCCTCCATCACTTCGAGGAGGGCGGACTGGGTCTTCGGGCTGGCCCGGTTGATCTCGTCGGCGATCACGATGTTCGCGAAGACCGGGCCGGGGTGGAACTCGAAGGCCCCGCTGCCCTGGTTGAAGATCGTCACGCCCGAGACGTCGGAGGGCAGGAGGTCCGGCGTGAACTGGATGCGCCGCCACTGGCCGTTCACGGCCGCCGCGATGGTGCGGGCCATGGTGGTCTTGCCGGTGCCGGGCACGTCTTCGAGCAGGATGTGGCCCTGCGCGAACATGGCCGTGAGCGCCAGGCGCACGACCTCGGGCTTGCCGAGCACGATCGTGTCGACCGCTGAGGCCAGCGCCTCGAAGGTCGCGGCGAACTGCTCGGCCTGCGCGGCGCCCAGCTGGACCGGCTGCTGCAGGCGCCTAGGCACTTGCAGCGGGTGGGTCTGCGAGGTGTCGTGCATGCGTCATCTTTCTGCTCTTATCCGCAGTCGCGCAGTGCGCCAACGGAGTTCTTGCCTTCGCCGTCGATGTTGAACCAGGCGAAGGAGATATAGGCCTTGTCGTTGTTGCCGTAGTTGATCCGGACCCAGATGTTCGTCTCGTTCTTGTTCGGGTGGTAGTCGTGGTAGCCGTCGGACTCCTGGCCGCGCGGGACGATATTGGTCCCGGTAGTCGTGCAGAGCGCGGTGAAGCGGTCGCCGGTGTTGCCGTAGCCGAGGTGGCTGCCGCCCGAGGCGGCGCTGCGGATCGAGACGCCGTCGGCGCCGCCGCCGCTGGAGTTCGACTCGTTGCAGTACGCGGTGTCCATCTCCGAGCAGCCGAAGTACACCTCGCCCCAGATGTCCTGGGTGCGGACCGTGACCGTGTCGGAGGCGGCCGTGCCGACCGCGTTGGTGATCTCGATCCTGAGGTCGTGGTCGGTGGAGGCGTAGTGCGGGTCGGTGGTCATCGACCCGTCGCAGGTCTCGGTGACCTCCGGGGCGGTCGCGGTGGACCGGTAGAGCTCGCAGGTGGCCTGGCCGCCGCCGTCGTCGTAGGTGAAGTCGACGGTCATCAGGCTCGTGGTGCTCGAGTTGCCGGTGAGCGTGATCTGCGGGGCGACCATCGTGTTGGACGTGGTCGTGGCCGGTTCGGACTCGCCCGCCTCGTTCACGGCCACCACGGAGACGTTGACCTGCTCGCCGTCGCTGAAGCCCGAGACGCGGGTGGCGGTGGTGTTCCCGGCGACCTCGACGGTCTGGTCCCCGGCCCTGACGATGTAGCCGGTGATGTCGCGGCCGTTGTTGGAGGGCTGCTCCCAGGTCACGTCGATCGATCCGGCCGCGTCCGTGGCGGTCTCGGCGAGCGGGTTCGTCGGCGCGTCGGGCACGTTGAACGGGGTCACCGAGTTCGACGGCGCCGAGGGCGACGAAGCGGCCGCTCCGGCGAGGGTCGTCACCTGGAAGACGTACTGGGTGCCGTAGTCAAGGGTCCCTTCGGGAACGGTGAACGTGGTCGTGTCGGACTGGCCGACCACGATCTGCGACCCCTCGGGGCCGATGGCCTCGACCTGGTAGCCGCTGACGTCGTTGCCCTGGCCGTTGGCCTCGTCCCACTTCACGGTGACGGTGCCGTCGTTGTTGGCGGTGGCCTCGACGCTGCCGACCGGGTCGGGCACTTCAGCCGAGGGAATGATCGACGGCGAGGTGGCGCTGTCGCCCTGGCCCTCGGCGTTGTGGGCGGTCACCGTGAAGGTGTACGGGGTGCCGTTCTCGAGGTCGCCGATCTCCAGGACGCGCTGGTCCGGGGCGATCTCCCAGGTCTGGCCCGCGCCTTCGACCGTGTACTTGGTGAGCGCGGAGCCGTTGTTCGGCGCGGCGTCCCACGAGAGGTTGATGAGGCGGTCGCCGACCGTGCCGCGCAGGTTGGTGACCGCGCCGGGCGGGCCGATCTGAGGAGCGGTCTCGTCGTTGCCGTCCTCGTCGCCTTCGTCGCCGTTCGCTTCCTCGTCCTCGGGCGGGACGTTGCCGCCGAGGATGTCGTCGCGGTCCTTCTCGGCCTGGCGGGCGTTGCCGTCGGAGGAGACGACGACGGCCGCGTTCGTGTTGACCGCGTTGGCGAAGAGCGTGTCGCCGGTGTGGTACAGCTCGACCGGGCCGCCGCCCGCGTCGATCTCGATGCGGTCGAGCTCCTTGCCGTCGAGGTCGTAGACCCAGACGAGGCCCGAAGCGCCGTCCGGGACGTAGATGCGCTGGTGGAACTCGACGGAGGCGCCGAGGAGGTTCGACGCGGCGGCCGAGATGGCGAAGGTCTTCGACTGCTCGTCGTTGACGGTGACGACCGACGGCGGGTCGGTCACGGTGACCGAGGCGATGGTGCCGGGGCTCGTGTCGGCGGTCTCGGCCGGTCCGGCGAGCTCGACGTCGGTCACCGACTTGCGCCCGTCCGCGCGGAGGGTCGTCATCTGCTTCGCGGTCGAGTTGAGCACGGCCACGCCGTCACCGAGGACGGTGAGCGCCAGCTCCTGGCGCGGCTCGGCCACGACCTCGGTCTTAACGGTCTTCGCGCCCTGGTCCTTCGGCTCGATCTGGACGATCGTGCCTTCGCGCGGGACGCCGACCCAGAGCTTCCCGGTCGAGTCGAACGCGCCGCCGGTGAGCCCGGCGGGGAACTGCAGGGCGTCGCCGATCGCGGTGAGCGTGCTCGGGTCGACCTGGTTGACCAGGCCCTGGGTCTGGTCGATGATGAACGCGCCCTCTTCGGCGAGCGCGAGCCGCACGCCTTCGCCCGGGGCCGTCTCGGCCTCGCCGGTGAGTTCGAGGGTGGAGAGGTCGATCGCGGAGACCTTGCCGGAGGCGATCTCGCGGAGGAGGAGGTGCGAGTCGGTCTGGACGATCTGGACTTCGTTCCCGGCGGCGTCGGTGAGGGGGAACCGCACGTCGGTGGCGGCGGTGAGCCCGTTGACGCGGGCGATCTCCCCGGCCGGGGTGGTCCACAGCCACAGGCTCTCGTCCTGGAGGTCTGAGTCGCGGCTGAACGCGCCGGTGCCGAGGAGGGTGGCGACGAGCGCGCCGACGAGCACCACAGGCAGGCCTACCGCGATGAGCAGGCCCTTGACGTTGAGGCGTCGGGCGTCGACGTTGCGAGTGGTCATAAGGGGGAAGTCCTCTGCGGGGTCAGCTATGCCGGGTTGTGGGGGCGCGAGCGCCAGAAGGGCCCCTGGTGCCTCGGGGGCGGCACACGAACCCGAGCCTAATTCATCGGCGCAATGAGGACCAGGCTGCCATTGTCACAGGAAGGTATCGGTCCGGGGTGGGCCAAAGTGGCCTGAGTCGGTCAGGTTACCGGCACGTAGGGACAAGGAAAACGCCCTGAGAACGCAAAGGGGCGGTGCGCTGGGCGCACCGCCTTCGTCGTCTGCCAGTGTTCGCTTTCTCGGCGACCTCGTGCGGGCCGCCGACACCTGTCTATCCATCGCCGTCCGCTAGGCGGCCTCGCCGAGTTCGAGGATGCCTCCGCGGCGGGAGCGGGCGACGCCTGCCAGCGTCAGGATCTCCTGGGCCACATGGGCCTCGGCGAGTTCGCCGGGGGTGTAGACCGGGGCGTCCATGCCCGCCGTGGCCTCGCGGACCGCGAGCTGGGACTGGGTGAGCTTGCCGGAGGCGGCGATCACCGGGAGTCCGAGGCCGCGCAGGTGCTGCGCGCCGTAGCGGGCGCCGGCGGCGTCGGCCGCGGCGAGGACCACGCCGTCGACGAGCTCGCGCACGAGCGGGTGCTCCAGGAGCGCGGAGGTCTCGGCCTGGAGGATGCCGTCGGCGATCTCCATGACCACGGCGTCGACGTCGTGCGCGGCGGCGTGGTGGTAGAGCGTCTGGGCGAGCTCGGCGAGTTCGGGGACCGGGATGCCCGCGGTGGTCGGGTAGCCGCCGTCGGTGAAGTCGGCGGCGACGACCGCGCCGGAGTCGCGGAACATCCAGGGGTCGCCCCCGGCGCCGGTCCCGGTGATCTTGATGCCCGCGACGCGGCGGCCGCCGCGCGAGAGGCCGCGGATCACGCTGGCGGCGGTGGTGGACTTCCCGGCGTTCATGGAGGTGCCGACGACGCACACCACGGGCGGGTGGTCGCCGAGGCCGAACGGCGCGAGCACGCTGTAGCGGCGCAGGTCGATCGGGACGCCTTCGCGGTCGGCGAGGATGCCCAGGGGCTCCAGCCGGGTCGGGGGGCGCATGTCGCCGTGGCGCGAGAGGACCTCGCCCGCGACGCCGCCAGCGGCGACGAGGTCGACGGACGTGCCGAGGACCTCGGGCACGCGCGACTCGTACTGGTCGGGCGCGTAACGCTCGCCGAACGCCAGGAGGATCTCGTCTCCGGGGTAGATCGCGGCCTTGCGGCCGGTACCGAGCTCAAGCCAGTTGTGGTGGCCGATCGCGTCGACCCGCGCCACGAGGATGTGGCCGGGTCGCGGCGCGCATCCGTCGACGAGGGTCAGCCCGGGCGTTGTCAGGTCGACATTCCGGACCGCATAGGCGACTTTGAGCCGCGAAGCGAGCTCAGCAGAGAACTCACGAATGCGCATGCACACTCCAAAAAGGACAATAAGGGTCAGCGGGGTACACCCGCTTGAATGGAAGTACACCAGTGGTGCAGAACGTGACCACGGTGGTTTAGCGCAACGATCGCTGCGCTGTTGATGGACGAATATTACGGCCTGGGGTCGACCTTGTAAAGGGTGGATCAGGTAAAACTGCGGCGGCATCGGAATGAATCTCCGACGCCGCCGCAATTCAGGCTTCTACCTGCGAGAACTTACAGTTCGCGGGCCCTCCCGGCGACGTCCCCGATGACGATCACGGACGGGTGGTGCGCTTCGGTGACACCGAGGTCGGCGAGCGCGCATTGGCGGACGGTCTGGTTCTTCGTCGTGGCGTTCTCGACGATGCGCACCGGGGTCTCGGGTGCGCGGCCGCCCTCGATGAGCGCTTCGGCGATCGCGGCGCGGTTCTTGACGGCCATGAGCAGCACGACCGTCCCGTTCCCGGCGCCGAGCGCGTGCCAGTTGACCTTGCTCTGCGGGCCGGGCGGCACGTGGCCGGTGGCGACGGTGAAGTCGTGGACGATGCCGCGCTCGGTCACGGGGACCCCGGCGGCGGCCGGTCCGGCGATGGAGGAGGAGAGGCCCGGGACGACCTCGACGGGCACCCCGGCCTCGAGGCACGCGTCGAGCTCTTCGGCGCCGCGGCCGAAGACGAACCCGTCGCCGCCCTTGAGCCGCACCACGAACTTGCCTTCGAGGGCGCGTTCGACCATGACGGCGTTGATCTGCTCCTGGGTGGTGTGCCGGCCGTACGGGAGCTTCGCGGCGTCGACGATCTCGACGTCCTCGCCGAGCATGTCGAGCAGTTCCTGCGGGGCGAGGCGGTCGGAGACGACCACTTCGGCCTGGCGGAGCAGTTCGAGCCCGCGGAGGGTGATGAGGTCGGCGTCGCCCGGCCCGGCGCCCACGAGGGCGACACCGGCGGGGCGGGCGGTCCGGTTGCGGGGCGCTTCGATCTCGCCGGTGCGCAGCCCGGCGGCGACGGCGTCGCGGACGGCGGCGGCGCGGCGGGGGTCGCCGGAGGCGGAGACCGCGACGGAGACGCCGTCGAACTCGGCGTGCGCGAGGGTCCAGGCGTCGGAGGCCTGGGCGTCGTCGGCGCGCACGCACCAGGTGCGGCGGGCCTCGGCCTCGGCGGCGACGGCCGCGTTCACGTCAGGCGAATCAGTGGCGGCGAGGACGAACCAGGCGTCGTCGCCGTCGCCCGAGCGCCACTCGCGCCGCTCCCACTGGATCTCGCCTGCGGCGGCGTAGTCCGAGAGCGTGGTGGTGGCTTCGGGGGCGACCAGCAGGACGCGGGCGCCGGCGGCCAGCAGGCGGGGGACCCGGCGCCCGGCGATGGAACCGCCGCCGACGACGAGCACCGACTTGCCCTGCAGCCGCAGACCGATCTCGTAGACCGACACGTGTGCCTCCTCCAGCACTCCCAGTTAAGACTCGCCAAGCGTATGCGGATTTCATCGCGGGCATCTAACCGGCGGATTGCGAGCCTGTTACGCGAAACCCGCGATGCGGGACTGAACAGAGTTATGCGAGCACCTAATACATTCGGCGCCTTCAAGAAAGCAATGCCTGGGGTCGTGAGTTTTTTCACCTTGCGGCCATGCGTGTGCCCTAGGCTGGATATATGCGCGATCGACCCCGCCCGCACCGTGTGCCCGGACTGTCCGCACACGGGAGCGACGAACCCGGACCATCCGCCGAAGGCGTATACGCCCTGTTGCGCACGAGCCTGCTCGCCGGGCTCGCGATCGCGGCACTGGTGTTCCCGCTCGCCGCCATGGCGGGCCTGAGCGCGAAGGCCGGGTTCGACTCGATCGACACGCTCTCCGTGGCCGTCACCGAGACCGACCCGCCGCTGACCTCGTACGTGTACGCGGCCGACGGCGAGACGCTCATCAGCCTCTTCTACGACGAGTTCCGCCGCCACGTCACGCTCGACGAGGTCTCGCCGCTCATGCAGCAGGCCATGGTCTCCGCCGAGGACTCGCGGTTCTACAGCCACAACGGCGTCGACTACCGGGGCATCGCGCGCGCCTTCGTCGCCAACAACTCCTCGGGCGGGGTCGAGCAGGGCGCCTCCACGATCACCATGCAGTACGTGCGCGGCGCGCTCCAGCTCAACGCCGAGACCATCGACGAGGTCATCGCCGCCACCGAGCAGACCGCCGTCCGCAAGCTCCGCGAGGCCCGCCTCGCCATGGCAGTAGAGGAGCAGCTCACCAAGGACCAGATCCTCGAGCGGTACCTCAACCAGGCCTACTTCGGGCACAACGCGTACGGGATCTTCGCCGCCGCGCAGGTCTACTTCTCCAAGCACCCGTCCGACCTGAACCTGCAGGAGTCGGCCACGCTCGCCGGGCTCGTGCAGGCCCCGTCCGCGTACGACCCGATCACCTCCGACCAGACGCAGGCCCTCGCCCGCCGCAACTGGGTGCTCGACCGGATGGTCGACATCGACTACCTGTCGCGGGGCGACGCCACCGAGGTGCGCGGCCTGCCGATCGAGCTCGACGTCTCCGACCCGCCGAACTCGTGCATCGGCGTCACCGGCACGCCCACCGAGTTCGGGTTCTTCTGCGATTACTTCCGCCGCTGGTGGCGCGAGCAGGACGCCTTCGGGGCGACCCCGGCCGAACGCGAGCGGGAACTGCGCCAAGGCGGGTACACCGTCATCACCACGCTCGACCCCGACCTGCAGAAGATGGCGAACAAGCACGTCAACAGCGCCAAGAGCGAGGAGTCGAAGCTCGCGCACGGCGCCGTCGTGATGGAGCCGGGCACCGGCAGGATCAAGGCCCTCGGCCTGAACCGCACGTTCTCCTACGACCAGAAGAACAACGGGCCGCACTCCAACCCGTCGTTCGACCGCAAGGGCAACTACCCGAACACGGTGAACCCGGTGCTCGGCGGCGGCGCCGAGGGCGGCTACCAGGCCGGGTCGACGTTCAAGATCTTCACGATGCTCGCCGCGCTCGACGCGGGCTATCCGCTCGACTACAACATCTACTCCCCCAACCGGGTCGCCACGAGCTTCGTCTCCGCGACCACGGCCTGCGGCGGCAGATGGTGCCCCAAGAACGGCTCGGCGTCCATGGCCGGCAACCGCGACATGTGGTCCGGGTTCGGGATGTCGGTGAACACGTACTTCGCGCAGCTCATCGACCGCGTCGGCGCCGACAAGGCGGTGGAGATGGCCGAGCGGATGGGCCTGCAGTGGCGCTCCGAAGGCGACGCGTACTACGCCTCGGAGGAGCGCCGCTCGGGCTGGGGGCCGTTCACGCTCGGCGTCTCGGACGTGCAGCCGATCGAGATGACGAACGTGTTCAACACGCTCGCCGCCGAAGGCCTGTACTGCGAGCCGATCCCGGCGATGCGCATCATCGACCCCGAGGGCCAGGAGCTCGACGCCGCCTCGCCGCGCTGCCACCAGGAACTGGACGCGGACGTCGCGCGGGCCGCGACCGACGCGGGCCGCTGCGTCACCGAGACCGCCCGCAAGGGCGCGCAGTGCGGTTCGTGGGGCACATCGAAGGTGGTGGGCGTCCTGGCCGGGCGGCCCATCGCGGGCAAGTCCGGTACGACGGACAACAACCGGGCCTCGTGGTTCCTGGGCTACACGCCGCAGCTGACGGTGGGGGCGTTCATGGCCGACCCGGACTACATCTTCAACCCGGTGGGCAAGTCGAACACGACGACCTCGAAGGAGACCGTGGGGAAGATCTTCAGGGACGCTTTGAAGGGCGTCGAGGAGGTCAAGTTCAAACCCCCGTCACGCGAGATCATGTACGGGGACTAGCAGCCTCGGACTCAGCGGCCTCCGGCTCCGAGCCGGGGGCCGCTTCTGTATCCATG
This sequence comes from Glycomyces sp. NPDC050141, assembly GCF_055586545.1. NCBI lineage: Bacteria > Bacillati > Actinomycetota > Actinomycetes > Glycomycetales > Glycomycetaceae > Glycomyces > Glycomyces sp. NPDC050141. Next base: position 37,363 of record NZ_JBVJHZ010000018.1, read on the forward strand.
TCTTTGCGCTCGCGGCGGGCCAGCACGACCCAGCCGACCGGGACCATCGCGGCGAACAGGGCCCACTGGACCGCGTAGGAGTAGTTCTGCCAGTCCTTGAAGGAGGGCGTCTCCAGCGCGGTGAACCCCTCGGCCGGTTCGATGTCGGCGATCCACGCCGAGCGCAGCTCGTAGTCGAGGTGCGGGCCGAGCAGGTCGATGCTCAGGCGGCGCGACTCGAGGTGCCCGTCCGCTTCGCTGACCCCGCCGCTGGCCTCCTCGTACTCGTAGACGCGGCCGGTCACGGTGACTTCCCCGGACGGCGCGGCCGGGAAATCGGGGACGCTGCCGGTGTTCTCCGACGGCACGAAGCCGCGGTCCACGAGGATCGCGGTGCCGTCTGCGAGGACCAGGGGCGTGACGATCTCGAAGCCGTTGAGGCTGCTGTTGGTCTGGGCGCGCAGCACGATCTCGTGCTCGGTGTCGTAGACCCCGGTGGCCTCCACGAGGGTCCAGCGCACATCCGCGTCCAGGCCCTCCCCGGCGGGCAGGGTCTCGTCGAGCGGCGCCGCGTCGCGGCTGGTCTCGATGACCTCGTTCGCGGCCGCGCGCTCGACCGCCCTGCCCCACTGCCACTGGGAGAGGAGCACGCACACGACCATCACGACCAGGCCCGCCAGGCTCAGCAGGAGCCAGCGCGGAGCGAGGACGAATCGGTATCGCTGCATCACGCCGCCGAGTGTAGACCCGGCATAGGATTGCGCCTCATGAGCGATGTAGTGAATGCGGTGCGCGCCGCCATGCCTGCCGTGCGCGCCGATCTGGAGGCCCTCGTCACGATCCCGGCGATCGCCTTCGAAGGACTCGACCACGAGCCGGTCCGACAGGGTGCCGACGCCGTGCAGCGGCTGCTGGAGGAGGCCGGTGCGGCCGAGGTCCGGCAGCTCTCCCACGGCGCGGGCCAGCCGAGCGTGTACGCGCACTTCCCCGCGCCCGCAGGGCAGCCGACGGTGCTGCTGTACGCCCACCAGGACGTCCAGCCGGTCGGGGACCTGAGCCTGTGGGAGCAGCCGGACCCGTTCACGGTGGTCGAGAAGGACGGGCGCCTGTACGGGCGCGGCGTCGCCGACGACAAAGCCGGGGTGATGGCGCACGTCGCCGCGCTGCGCGCGTTCGGCGGGAAGCCGCCGGTGGGCGTGAAGCTCCTCATCGAGGGCGAGGAGGAGTTCGGCTCGCCGACCCTCGAAGGGCTGCTGCGCGACCACCAGGACCTCCTGGCCGCCGACGTCGTCGTGATCGCCGACTCGCAGAACTGGCGCACCGAGGTCCCGGCGCTCACCACGACCCTGCGCGGGGTCATCAACGTGTACCTGGAGGTCGCGGTCCTCAAGGGCGCCGTGCACTCTGGGATGTTCGGCGGGCCGATCCCCGACGCGCTGACGGCGCTGGCGCGGCTCGTCGCCACCTTGCACGACGACAACGGCGATGTCGCGGTCGCGGGTCTGGTCTCGGGCCGCAGCTCGGACCTCGACTACGACGAGGCGGCTTTGCGCCACGAGGCGGGGATGCTGCCGGGCACCGAGTTCATCGGCACCGGGCGCATCACCGAGCGGCTGTGGTCGAAGCCGACCGCGACGGTGCTGGGCATCGACGCGCCGGGGGCGGCGGAGTCGGCGAACGCGCTGCAGCCGAAGGCACGCGCGAAGGTCTCGTTCCGCCTCGCGGCGGGCGACTCGGCCGCGAACGCGTTGAAGGCCGTGCAGGAGCACTTCCGGGCGAACGCGCCCTGGGGCGCCGAGGTCACGGTCACTCCTGAAGGCGGCCTTGGCGACCCGTGCGCGATCGATGCGACCGGCCCGTCCTACGACGCCGCGCGCGCCGCGTTCGCGGAGGCCTGGGACGGCACGGAGCCCGTGGAGATCGGCGTGGGCGGCTCGATCCCGATGATCGCCACGTTCCAGGAACTGTTCCCCGAGGCCGCGATCCTGGTGACGGGCGTCGAGGACCAGTACTCGAACCCGCACGGCCCCAACGAGTCCCTGGACATCAAGATGTTCGAGCGGGTCTGCGTGGCCGAGGCGCTGCTGCTGGAGAAGCTCAAGCGCTAAGACATGCGAAACGGGCCGGTCCACTCAGGACCGGCCCGTTTCCGTTCGTCTAGAACCCTTCGCGGACCTTCTTCAGGACCTTCGCGAGCGGGTCGCCCGAGGCCTGGAACGCGGTGCGGTAGGAGTTCGCGGCGGCCTTGGCCTCGGCCGCGATCGAGGCGTCCTTGTCGTCCTCGCGCTTCGGGTAGTCCCCGGCGAGGTAGTCGCGGTACTCGCCGTCGTCGATCCAGGTCTTGATCGCAGCGGCGCGGGCGACCGCGAAGTCGTGGCTGCGCTGCTCCAGGAGCATGAGCTTGAGGAAGCTGTCGCGCAGGTCCCCGCCGGTCTCGAACTCCTTGGCCTGCTCGAGGAACGCGGCGGTGTCCACATCGTGCAGGTCGCCGCCTCCCGCGAGTTTGGCCATGACGCGGATCGCGGCGGCCGGGTCCTGCACGGCCAGCGCCCCGGCCCGGTCGGCCGACAGCTCGGACTTGCGGGCCCACTCGTAGAGCGCGGCGGTGATGACGCGCAGGCCGACGACACCGACCGGTATCCACGCGACCGAGGTGGTCAGCCGCACCAGGACCATGAGGAGGGTGCGGTAGAGGCCGTGGCCGGAGAGGGCGTGGCCGAGCTCGTGTGCGAGCAGGAACTTCAGTTCGGGATCGTCGAGCAGCTCGATCGAACCGGAGTTGATGACGATGACCGGCTTGTCGATGCCGATGCACATGCCGCCGAGGTCGGGGTCGCGGGTGATGTACAGCTCCGGCAGGTCCGCGGCGTCGAGTACGGCGCCGACCTGCTGGTACGCCTCGTAGACGCGGGAGTACTGGTGGCGGTCGACGCGGATGGAGGAGCCCATGAGGCTCAGGCGCAGGGCCCGCTCGGAGATCATGCCGGAGACCTTGCGGAGGACGACGTCGAAGCCGCGCAGCTCCCGCAGGGCGACGAGCGCGCCCCGGTCGGCGGGGTGCTCCCAGGCCCGGGTCGATATGCCGCGCAGGATGACCGGCCCGCGAGCCTGATCCCTGGTCTCGACCGGACCGCCTTCGGCCGGTGACTGGTCGTCGCTCATGCCCGCTCCTCACGGTTGGCTCTGGTGCAAGTGTGGCACGGCGGCGCCATCGGCGGCGGTCTCGCGCGAACGGCAGGGCCGCAGGCCGATCGGCGTCCGGTCGCCGCCGCGGTGTCGGATTTCACCCGCGAAGTCCGCAAGGGCCCCAAGCAGTCAGGACGCATAGCGGGCATTGCCGCCCACAAGGGGGCGAGATAACGAATCGGCGTCAACACGCCGCACGGCGCTTGACACCTCCGCCCGCAGCGACTACTCATTGATACGGGTCAGCAATTCCGGGGCGTCGCGGAGAATCGTTTGGGGTGTTCTTGCGACGCCCCGTATCCATGCCCTCTTCTGGACTCCCGGGTGCCCTGACGGACCGGTCTGCGGGTATTCTTACCGCTGGCGCGGTGCCCTGTGCGGCCCGCCCGGCGCCCGTAGCTCAGCTGGATAGAGCACTGGACTTCTAATCCAATGGTCGCAGGTTCGAATCCTGCCGGGCGCGCTCACGCCCTTTCAGAAACCGTCGTCGCCCTCTTCGCGGTACTTCACTCCTTCGACGCCTTCGATCTCCCTGAGCTGCACCGTGAGTGCGCCGACCGGGCCGCGGCCGGTGAGGACGAAGTCGGTGCTCCTCTCGAAGCCGTCGCCGTCCTCGCCCTGCATCTCGGCGACTTTGAACCCTTCCGCTGTACATCGCGCGAGCGCTGCGGCGAGCGCGGCCGAGCTGGTGTAGCGGATCTGGAGGCGTCCGGTGTGCTTCGCGTGGCGGGCGATGACCGACTCGACGGGGGCGAGCCCGGCGACGACGGCGAGCTGCGCGACGGCGACCGCGACGCCCGCCCAGTACAGGCCCGCACCGCAGGCGACCGCGATGGCGGTGGTGGACCAGATCGAGGCGGCGGTGGTCATGCCGTGGACGATGTTGCGGTGGAAGAAGATGACGCCCGCGCCTAGGAAGCCGATGCCGGTGACGACCTGGGCGGCGACGCGGGCGGGGTCGACGCCGGGCGTGCCGGGGACGATCTCGGGGAAGCCGTACCGGCCCGCGAGGACGAACAGGCAGGTGCCGACGGCGATGAGGCCGTGCGTGCGCATCCCTGCGGGTTTGCCCTGCCATTCGCGTTCGGCGCCGACGGCGAGGCCGAGGAGCAGCGCGAGCGCGAGCGGTCCCAGATAGGTCAAGATCTCCATAGGGTCTGGGGGTACCCGGTCAGGGGCCCGCCGAATCAGGCGAGGAGGTCGGTTTCCCAGCCGTGTTCGCCCTGGCCGGGGCCTTTCTCGCCGGTCACGAGGCGGTAGTGCTCGGCGGCGATGGCGTCGTCGCCGAGTTTGTCGCCGAGGACGTCGAGCCAGTCGCCGGGGGCGATCTGGGTGGCGTAGGCGGCCATGGCCGCGCGCTTCTTCGCGGGGTCGCCGGTGACGCACGCGTCGATCTGCTCGTCGGGGACCCCGAACGGGAGGTCATCGACGGTGGCGGCGTCGGCGAAGGGGTTGTCGCTCGCGCCTTTGAACGCGTCGAACTGGGCTTCGATGATGCTGCGGGGCATGGTGGTCCAGTAGACCTTGCGGATCTCGTGGGCTGAGCCGAGGTCGGGCCGCCACGCGGGGTCGGCGGCGAGGCCGGCGGCGCGCATGGCGACGCGGTGGGCCTGGATGTGGTCGGGGTGGCCGTAGAAGCCGTCGGGGTCGTAGGTGACGAGGACTTCGGGGGCGCGGTCGCGGATCACGGCGACGAGGTCGGCGGCGGCCTCGTCGAGGTCGGCGCCCCAGAACGCGCGCGGGTGGGCGTTCGAGGGCAGGCCCATCATGCCGGAGTCGCGGTAGCGGGCGACGCCGCCGAGGAAGTGCGTGTCGGTGACGCCGAGTGCGGCCGTGGCCTGGCGGTACTCCCAGTAGCGGTAGCCGCCGAGCTGGTCGGCCTCACCTGCGGCGAGCCCGGCGAGGTGCGGGACGCGGACCTCGCCCTCCTCGCCGAGGGTGCAGGTGACGACGGTGACGTGCGCGTCGGGGCGGGCGGCGTAGTGGGCGACGGTGGCGCCGGTGCCGACGGTCTCGTCGTCGGGGTGGGCGTGGACGAAAAGCAGGCCGCGTGCGCTCATGGCCCCAAGACTAGCGAGCACAGGGGAAACTTCCACCACAGTGGTGCCATCGAGGCAAACTTTGCAATCTACAGTCCCAGAAAGAGAAAAGCTCGTAATTGTGATGCACCCCATGGACTTACGTCACAGGTTCGGGGATATCCTGCGCTGATGACCACGACCGAAGACAGTGCCGTCTCGTCGCCGAGGGCCGCGATCGCCGCGCGGAACCTGCGGACCGACAACTGGCGGCGGGGCCCGATCCTGACGGTGCTCGGCATCACCGTGTGGGTCGCCTACGCGACGTTCCGCGTCTTCTACCAGGGCGACTACTGGGTCGCCGACTACCACTACCTGACGCCGTTCTACTCCCCGTGCGTCTCCGAGGGCTGCGTCCCCGAATCCGCCCACTTCGGACGGTTCATCCCGGACCACCCGCTGATCCCCTACGCCGCCTTGAGCCTGCCGTTCCTGCTGGCGTTCCGGCTCACCTGCTACTACTACCGCAAGGCCTACTACCGGTCGTTCTGGCTCTCGCCGCCCGCGTGCGCCGTCCCCGACGGGCACCCGAAGTACACCGGCGAGACCCGCTTCCCGCTGATCATGCAGAACTTCCACCGGTACTTCTTCTACCTGGCGTTCGCGATCTCGCTCGTCAACACCTGGGACGCGGTCCTGGCCTTCCACTCCCCCGAAGGCTTCGGCCTCGGGCTGGGGAACCTCGTCCTGTGGGCCAACGTAGTGCTCTTGTGGTGCTACACCCTCGGCTGCCACTCCTGCCGCCACGTCATGGGCGGGCGGCTCAAGCACTTCTCGAAGCACCCGGTCAGGTACCGCCTGTGGACGCTCTCCAGCGCGCTCAACACCCGCCACATGATGTGGGCCTGGATCACGCTCGCGTCCCTGGCGCTCACCGACCTGTACGTCATGGCCGTCGCCGCCGGCTGGATCACCGACCTCCGATTCGTCGGGTAAGGGGAAGCGCATGAGCGACAACGGCATGAACGACGTCGAGCACCTCGCCTGCGACGTCCTCGTCATCGGCGCGGGCGGGGCCGGGCTCCGGGCCGCCGTCGAGGCGCGGCTCGCGGGCAAGAGCGTCATCGTCATCTCGAAGTCCCTGTTCGGCAAGGCGCACACCGTCATGGCCGAGGGCGGCGCGGCCGCCGCCATGGGGAACGTGAACTCGAACGACAACTGGCAGGTCCACTTCCGCGACACGATGCGCGGCGGCAAGTTCCTCAACAACTACCGGATGGCCGAGCTCCACGCCCAGGAGGCGCCCGACCGGATCTGGGAGCTGGAGACCTACGGGGCCCTGTTCGACCGGACCCCCGAAGGCAAGATCAGCCAGCGCAACTTCGGCGGCCACGAGTACCCGCGCCTCGCGCACGTGGGCGACCGCACCGGGCTCGAACTCATCCGCACGCTCCAGCAGAAGCTCGTCTCGCTCCAGCAGGACGACGAAGCGGCCGGCGAGCCGGAGTCGAAGCTCCAGGTGATCGACGAAACGACGATCACCGAGCTGTTCACCGAGAACGGCGCTGTGAAGGGCGCCTTCGGGTACCGGCGCTCGACGGGGCGGTTCATGGCGGTCGCGGCGCCCGCGGTCGTGCTCGCCACCGGCGGCATCGGCCGCTCGTTCAAGGTCACCTCGAACTCGTGGGAGTACACCGGGGACGGCCACGCGCTCGCGATGCGGGCCGGGGCGAAGCTCGTCAACATGGAGTTCATCCAGTTCCACCCCACCGGGATGGTCTGGCCCCCTTCGGTCCGCGGCATCCTCGTCACCGAGTCGGTGCGCGGCGACGGCGGCGTCCTCAAGAACTCCGAAGGCAAGCGGTTCATGTTCGACTACATCCCCGAGGTGTTCAAGGCGCAGTACGCCGACAACCCCGAGGAGGCCGACCGCTGGTACACCGACCCCGACCACAACCGCAGGCCCCCGGAGCTGCTGCCGCGCGACGAGGTCGCGCGGGCCATCAACTCGGAGGTCAAGGAGGGCAGGGGGACCGAGCACGGCGGCGTGTACCTCGACATCGCGTCCCGGCGCGACCCCGAGACGATCCGCAAGAAGCTCCCGTCGATGTACCACCAGTTCAAGGAACTGGCCGATGTGGACATCACGGCGGAGCCGATGGAGGTGGGCCCGACCTGCCACTACATCATGGGCGGCATCGAGGTCGACGCCGACACGACCGCTTCGGCCGTGAAGGGCCTGTTCGCGGCCGGGGAGGTCTCGGGCGGCATGCACGGCTCGAACCGGCTCGGCGGCAACTCCCTCTCGGACCTCCTGGTGTTCGGCAAGCGCGCGGGCGAGTACGCCGCCGAGCACGCCAGCGCCTCGGAGTCGCCGAAGCTCACGGACGCGGAGATCGCGGCGGCGGCCGAGGAGGCCTTGCGGCCCTTCGGGAACGACGGCGAGAACCCGTTCGCGCTGCAGAACGCGATGCAGTCGATCAACGGCCGCCTCGTCGGGATCATCCGCCGCCAGGGCGAGCTGCAGGAGGCGCTGGTCGAGCTGACCGCGCTGAAGGAGCGGATCGCGAACGTCAGCGCGGGCGGCGGCCGGGCCTACAACCCCGGCTGGCACCTCGCGCTCGACCTGCGGAACATGTACGTCTGCTCGGTCGCGACCGCGATGGCCGCGCTGGAGCGCGACGAGTCGCGCGGCGGGCACACCCGCGAGGACGCGCCGGGCATGGACCCGCAGTGGCGCAAGGTGAACCTCGTGGCCTCGCTCGAAGGCGACGAGGTGCGGCTGGAGCGCCAGGACGTGCCGACCATGACGGCGGAGCTGCTGGGGCTCTTCGACACCACGGAACTCTCCAAGTACATGACCCCCGCGGAGTACGGCTCCGCTGTGGCGGAAGGCGAGGACGGATGAGCGAGCGGACCTTCCGGGTATGGCGGGGCGACGCCGACGGCGGCGACTTCGCCGAGTTCGACGTCGAGGTCAACGAGGGCGAGGTGATCCTCGACGTGGTGCACCGCATCCAGGCCGAGCAGGCGCCGGACCTGGCCGTGCGGTGGAACTGCAAGGCGGGCAAGTGCGGTTCGTGCTCGGCGGAGGTGAACGGCATGCCGCGTCTGATGTGCATGACCCGCATGAACCTCTTCGAGGAGGGGGCCACGGTGACGATCACGCCGCTGCGGACGTTCCCCGTGGTGCGCGACCTCGTCACCGACGTGTCGTTCAACTACGCGAAGGCCCGGAGCATGCCGGCGTTCGAGCCGCCGGAGGACCTGAAGCCGGGCGAGTACCGGATGCAGCAGGTCGACGTGGAGCGCAGCCAGGAGTTCCGCAAGTGCATCGAGTGCTTCCTGTGCCAGAACACCTGCCACGTGGTGCGCGACCACGAGGAGAACAAGCCGCCGTTCTCGGGCCCGCGCCTGTTCATCCGGGCCGCCGAGCTCGACATGCACCCGCTGGACGCGCGTGAGGACCGGCGCGAGCAGGCCCAGGACGACCAGGGCCTCGGGCTGTGCAACATCACGAAGTGCTGCACCGAGGTGTGCCCCGAGCACATCAAGATCACCGACAACGCGATCATCCCGATGAAGGAGCGCGTCGCGGGCGACCGGTACGACCCGCTGGTGTGGTTGGGCCGCAAGATCTTCCGCAAGTAGGCACGAGAAAGGGCCCGCCGTGACCGGCGGGCCCTCTCCCTTACCCTGCGTAAAGCCTAAGCGGTGTGGACGAGGTCGACCTCGACCTCGATGTTGCCGCGCGTCGCGTTGGAGTAGGGGCAGACCTCGTGGGCCTTGGCGACCAGGGCCTCGGCGATGTCGCGGGAGGCGCCGGGGGTGGCGACTTCGAGGATCGCGCTGAGCCCGAAGCCCTCGCCCTGCTTGTGGATGCCGACGGAGGCCTCGACGGTGGAGTCGCCCAGGTCGACCTTGGCGGCGCGGGCGATCATCTGGAGCGCGCTGTGGAAACAGGCCGCGTAGCCCGCGGCGAACAGCTGCTCGGGGTTGGCCTTGCCTCCGGGGCCGCCCAGTTCCTTCTGGATGGCCAGGTCGAGGTCGATGATGCCGTCGCCGGTGGCGACGTGGCCGTTGCGGCCTTCGCCGGAGGAGACGGCGTTCGCGACGTAGAGGGCCTGTTCCATGTGTTTCCCCTTGCCTATTCGGTGGTGGTGGTGGTGTCGTACGTGCGGATGGAGTCGGTGAACTCGTGGAGCTTGTCGCGCAGGGCGACCAAGTCCTCGTAGGGCATCCCGGCGGCGGACCCGACGACCTGGGTGATCTCGCAGCCTTCGCGTTCGAGCGCGGCCCCGGTCCCGGTGAGGTGCACGGTGACTCGGCGCTCGTCTTCGGATTCGCGGCGGCGCTCGACGAACCCGGCGGCTTCGAGCCGCTTCAGGAGCGGCGAGAGCGTGCCGGAGTCGAGTTGGAGGGCTTCGCCGAGGGCGCTCACGCTCATGCCGTCGGTCTCCCACAGCGCCATGAGGACCAGGTACTGCGGGTAGGTCAGCCCGAGCTTGTCGAGCATGGGCCGGTAGAGGCCGATCACCGCGCGGGAGGCGGTGTACAGCGCGAAGCAGGCCTGCTCTCGGAGCCGGGGCGTCTTGTCCATGGAGACGACGATAGTGCACAACTAAGTTGCGCACAACTTAATCGTGTGTGACTTAGCTCCGTGCCGCTGGAGACGCGCATCCTTACTGGCCGAAGCGGACGCGTTTGGCGATCTGGCGCAGGGCCGCTTCGGGGTCGTCCTTGACGGCCTGCGGGAAGTTGCCGCCCATGAGCAGGCCCGCGAAGCCGTGGACGAGGGACCAGGCGCCGAGCGCGTCGGGATTGAAGGCGGCGTCGGGTTCCTGCTCGCCCGCGCCGCGCACGAGCGCGGCGTTCGAGCGGGCCTCGGCGCGCTGCAGGTCGGGGTCGTCCTCGTGGAGCAGTTCGGGTCGGAACATGGTTTCGAAGTACGCCTTGTTGTCGATGGCGAAGCGCACGTAGGCGACACCGACCTCGACAAAGTCGCCGGTCGCCTTCCACGCGTGGTCGAGTGCGTCGGCGAAGCGGTCGTAGCCTTCGGCCGCGACGGCGGTCAGGAGCCCGGCCTTGTCGCCGAAGTGGTGGGCCGGGGCGGCGTGCGAGACGCCGGCCCGTTTGGCGACGGCGCGCAGGCTCAGGGCGCTCGGCCCGCATTCGGCGATGGCCTCGACGGCGGCCCCGATGAGCGCGCGGCGCAGGTCGCCGTGGTGGTAGCGATCGGTCACGAGAGCCACTGTAGCGCGGATCTTGACAGTGTCAAACACCACTGCGTCCGCCTAGGCAAGCAACTTGACACTGTCAAGACTCGCGCGTACGTTGGGTTTCCAAGCCACTCACGATTGGAAGCCCCCGATGTTCGAGTCCACTTTCGCCCTGAGCGACGCCTCCCGCATCATCGCCGGAGTCGGCCTGCTCACCATCGTCACCATCGAGTTCGGCGGCACGTTCCTGCTGAAGATCGCCGCGGGCAAGGTGCCCTTCACCGAGTTCCAGAAGGCCTTCTCGCGGGCCGGGCACGCCCACGCCGGGGTCCTCGTCATCCTCAGCCTCGTCACGCTGGTCCTCGCCGACGCGACCGCGCTCGAAGGGTTCTGGGGCTGGACCGCCCGCATCGCGGTCCCGGCCGCCGCCGTCCTCATGTCCGGCGGGTTCTTCGCCGCCATGGCGGGCAAGGGCCGCACCGTCCCGAACCGCTTCATCGCGATCGTCTTCGCCGGGGCCGCGAGCCTCGCCCTGGGCGTCGTGACCCTCGGCGTCGGCCTGCTGGCCGCCTAACACACATCTCCAGGTCGCGCCGTGACACCGCGGCGCGGCCCCGCCTAGACTTGACCCTCGTGAAACTCAGCATCGGTATCGTCGGCCTGCCCAACGTCGGCAAGAGCACGCTGTTCAACGCGCTGACCCGCTCGGAGATCCTCGCGGCGAACTACCCGTTCGCGACCATCGAGCCGAACGTCGGCGTGGTCGCCGTCCCGGACGCCCGGCTCCCGAAGCTGGCCGAGATCTACGGGTCGGAGAAGATCCTCCCGGCGACGGTGACCTTCGTCGACATCGCAGGGCTCGTCAAGGGCGCCTCCGAAGGCGCGGGCAAGGGCAACCAGTTCCTCTCCAACATCCGCGAGACCTCGGCGATCGCCCAGGTCGTGCGGGTCTTCGAGGACGGCAACGTCACCCACGTCGACGGCAAGGTCTCCCCCGTCGACGACATCGAGACGATCAACACCGAGCTGATCCTCGCCGACCTCCAGACCGTCGAGAACGCCCTCAAGCGCCTCGAGCGCGAAGCGCGCATGAACAAGGACGCCAAGGCCAAGCTCGAGGCCGTCCAGACCGCGCAGCAGGTCCTCGACTCCGGCAAGACCATCTTCGCCGCCGGGCTCGACACCGAGCTGCTGTACGACCTCCACCTGCTCACCGCGAAGCCGTTCATCTACGTCTTCAACGTCGACGAGGACCAGGTCGCCGACGAGGAGCTGGCCGCGAAGCTCCGCGCGATGGTCGCCCCCGCGCAGGCCGTCCTCCTCGACGCCAAGTTCGAGTCCGAGCTCATCGACCTCGACGAGGCCGAGGCCCGCGAGCTCCTCGAGTCGACCGGCCAGACCGAGCCTGGCCTGGACCGCCTCGCGAGCGTCGGCTTCGAGACCCTCGGCCTCCAGACCTACCTGACGGCGGGCCCGAAGGAGACCAGGGCCTGGACGATCAAGAAGGGCGCGACGGCGCCCGAGGCCGCGGGCGAGATCCACACCGACTTCCAGCGCGGCTTCATCAAGGCCGAGATCGTGTCCTTCGACGCGCTCCTGGAGGCCAAGACCATGCAGGCCGCCAAGGCCGCGGGCAAGGTCCGCATGGAAGGCAAGGACTACGTCATGGCCGACGGCGACGTCGTGGAGTTCCGCTTCAACGTCTGAGCCCCCCAGAACAGCGATCGAGGCCCGCACGGCTTACCGTGCGGGCCTCGTTGCTTCGGCGGTTGCGCGGAGAGGTGGGGTCCCCGGCGGTCCGCCGTGCGGGTTCTGGTTATTCGCCGCGCCGGAGCCAGCGGAAGCGGCCCTTGGAGGCGATCTCCTGGACGGCGAGGTCGCCTGCGATGGTGATGTAGGCGGTCTCGACGCGGCCTGCGAAGGTCACGTCGGTGAGGCTGTAGCCGCCTTCGCGGGCGAGCACGATGAGCGTGGCTTCGTCGGTGCGCGACACGTCCGGCCTGACGCCGAGCGTGTCAGCGAAGATCTTGATGTGTTCGGCGAGCTCCGCGTGCTGGGAATCGTCGAGCGGCAGCGACCGCGAGAGGCGGCCGTCGTCATCCGCTACCCAACCGTTGAGTTCCCTCAGTGCATCCAGCAGCACGTTGTCGTCTTGCTCCGTTCTCCCCATATGGCACCATCGCCATTCATCCTGGCCGTCCGACCTGCCGCGCCCGGCAAAGCGGTGCCCTGCCTGGGCAGGGCCGCGACCGATCAGTAAGGTGGTCTGATTCGGCTCCGACGGACACGGGGGCTTCGTGTCTGAATTGTCGCCGGATCTTTATCGTTTCTGAACCGAGTCTTGCGCGTCTCCCAGTTTCTGTCCAGACCGGCAAACAGGATCAATCGGGAATACCGGTTACCGAGGGACAGTTCTTGTCTGGTTTTGTGCTGGTGGACACGATTCCTGACCGTAGGGTCTACACCGCATCATCCGAACGTATGAGCAACAGGTTGCTCACTAGCGATCACAGCTCGTAATCTGGCGCGCGAAAGATCACGAAACGCCCTCAAACCGGCAACGGTGGCAACCTCGCACGCCTGCCCCGGGCCGATATCCTCTTGCGGTGAACGAACCGCGCATCGTAGTGGGCGCCGCGATCCGCGACGGGCGGCGCGTCCTGGCCGCCGCCCGCGCCTACCCGCCCGAGCTCGCCGGGCTCTGGGAGTTCCCCGGCGGCAAGGTCGAACCCGGCGAGACCGAGGCCGAAGCGCTCGTGCGCGAATGCCGCGAAGAGCTCGGCGTCGAGATCCAAGTCGGCGAACGCGTCGGCGGCGACCTCTCCACGGGCAACGGCCGGTACCTGCTGCGCGTCTACTTCGCGGTCCTCACTGCGGGCGAGCCGCACGCCGAGGAGCACGCGGAACTGCGCTGGCTCGAACCCGGCGAACTCGACTCCGTGCCGTGGCTCCCGGGCAACAAGCCGGCGGTCGACGCCCTCCGTGAACTCATGGGCGCCTAGTCCGCTTGGCGAGATGACGCTAGTGGTCACCCTTTGCCCTGCATAGACTGACGCTCCGTGCCGATGGAGGGAGGACGCCGCGTGGCCGCAATGGACATCGTGATCCGGGGAGCCGAGGTCGCCGACGGGACCGGTGCGCCCCGGTTCGCGGCGGAGGTCGGGATCAAGGACGGACGCATCGCGGCGGTCGGCGCCGAGCGCCTGGACGGGCGGCGGGTGATCGACGCGGGCGGCCTGGTCCTCTCGCCGGGGTTCATCGACATGCACGCCCACTCCGAGCTGGCGGTCCTCGCCGACCACGACCACCTCGCGAAGCTCGGCCAGGGCTGCACCCTCGAAGTGCTCGGCCAGGACGGGCTCTCCTATGCGCCCGTGGACGAGACGACCGCGCCGCAGATGTGGGAGGCCATCGCCGCCTGGAACGGCCGCCTCGACGTGGACTACGACTGGCGCACGGTCGGCGAGTACCTCGACCGCCTCGACCGGGGCATCCCGACGAACGCCGCCTACCTGGTCCCCCACGGCACGGTGCGCATGCTCGCGATGGGCTGGGAGGACCGCGAGCCGACGCCCGCCGAACTGGACGCGATGAAAGCCCTTGTCGCCCAGGGCATGGAAGAGGGCGCGTTCGGGCTCTCGGCCGGGTTGAGCTACCCGCCGGGCATGTACGCGAAGACCGCTGAGCTGGTCGAATTGTGCAGGGTCGTCGCGGGCTACGGCGGCTACTTCGGCCCCCACCAGCGCAGTTACGGCGCGGGCGCGATGGAGGGGTACGCCGAGATGATCGAAATCGGCCGCGGCGCCGGTTGCGCGCTGCACCTCGCACACGCCACTCTGAACTACCGCGTCAACGAGGGCCGCGCCGCCGAACTCCTCAAGCTCATCGACGAAGGCCTCGACGAGGGCCTGCCGATCAGCCTCGACACGTACCCGTACCTGCCGGGCATGACCATGCTGGCGGCGCTGCTGCCGAGCTGGTCGGTCGCCGGAGGCTACGGGGCCCTGAGCGAGCGGCTGCGCAGCGGGGACGTGCGGGCCCGGATCGTGCACGAGCTTGATGTGGAGGGCACGGACGGCGCCAACGGCGTCCCGGTCGACTGGTCGCGGATCGAGATCGCCGGGGTCGCCAGGCCGGAGCTGCGGGGCCTGGTCGGCAGGCGCGTGAGCGAAGCCGCTGGGGCCCAGGCACCTTCTCAGTTCTTCCTGGACCTGATCGAACGCGACGAGTTCGGCACCGCGTGCCTCATGCACGTGGGCAACGAGGAGAACGTGCAGGCGATCATGCGCCACGGCGTCCACACCGGATCGACCGACGGCGTGCTCGCGGGCGACAAGATCCACCCCCGGGCCTGGGGCTCGTTCGCCCGGTACCTCGGGCACTACACGCGGGAACTCGGACTGTTCTCTATAGAGGAGTGCGTGGCGCACCTCAGCGGCCGACCGGCCGCGACCCTCGGGCTCAAGGACCGGGGCCTCGTCAAGGAGGGCTTCGCGGCCGACCTCGTGCTGTTCGACCCGCAGACCGTGGACGCCCGCGCCACCTTCGATGAACCCCGCCAGCAGGCGTCCGGTATCCCGTACGTGTTCGTCAACGGTCAAGCGGCCGTTGACGAAGGGAAGCGGACCGAGGCCCTGCCGGGCCGCTCCGTCCGCCGCCCTCGATAAGAGGAGCGGCGGACCGGAGGCTTGACCCCGTCTTCCGATCCGCCGCCCCGGCCTTGCACCGGTGCCCCGCCGAGACGAGTGTCGGAGCACCGGACACCTATTACTTGAGACCCGAAGTCGAGAAGCCCTGCACGAAGAACCGCTGGAAGAACAGGAACATCAGCAGCACGGGCAGGATGAACATGGTGGAGCCCGCCGCGAGCAGGTTCTGCACGGGGAAGCCCTTCTCGTTCACGTACCCGGCGGTCATCATGACCGCGAGCGTGGTCCGGTCCGAACTCAACAGCAGGCTCGGCGCGATGTAGTCGCCCCACGCCGCAGTGAAAGTGAGGACCATGCACGCGGCGAGGACGGGCCACGACTGCGGGATGAAGATCCGCCAGAAGATGCGCACGTGCCCGCAGCCGTCGAGGATCGCGGCCTCCTCCAGCTCCTTCGGCATACCCGAGAAGAACTGCCGGAACAGGAAGATCATGTACGCCGCACCCGAGAGGCCCCACAGGATCCACGGCACGTACGTGTCGACCAGGCCCATCTTCGCGAACATCAGGTAGGTCGGGATGAGCGTGATGATGCCGGGCATCATCATCGTCGAGATCAGGAGCCCGAACCAGAACTTCTTGCCCGGCGCCGAGAGCCGCGCGAAGCCGTACGCCATCCACGCCGACGAGAGCGTGGTCAGCACCGCCGAGAGCGTCGAGATGATGAGCGAGTTCCGGGCGTAGCCGAGGAAGTCGATGAACGTCAGCGCGTCGATGTAGTTGTGCCACTGCGGGACCGCCGGGAACAGCTGGATCGGGAAGACCGACAGCTCGTCCGGGGCCTTCAGCGAGGTGAGGATGAGCCAGCCGAGCGGCCCGGTGAAGATCACCGCCAGGACGATGAGGGCGACGTAGAGGGCCGTGACGCGGGCCCGGCGCGCGATGGTCTCGGTCATGTCCTAGCCCTTGCCTTCCGAGGGGTCGACGCCGCCGTAGAAGACCGCCCTGTTGCCGATCTTGAACACGATCCCGGTGATGAGCAGCACGAACAGGAACAGCACCCACAGGAGCGCGGAGGCGTAACCGAAGTGGCTCTTGGCGAAGTACTCGGCGTAGACGTGCACCATGAAGAAGTAGTTGCCTTCGGGCACGGCGGTGACGGCGGCCGCGCCGTTGACGGGCGCGAGCAGCAGCGAGGGCACGAACACCTGCAGCGAGCCGATCACGCCGGTGACGACCTGGAAGAAGATGATCGGGCTCAGCAGCGGCAGCGTGATCTTGAAGAACGAGTACACCGGCCCGGCGCCGTCCACTTTGGCGGCCTCGAGGAGTTCGCGAGGCACGTCCTGCAGGGCCGCAAGGGAGACGATCATCGAACCGCCCACGCCCCACAGGATCATGAAGATCAGGACCATGCGCACGTACGGGTCGGCGAGCCACGAGATCGGCTCCCCGCCCGCGGCACCGATGGCGGCGTTGGCGAAGCCCGCGTTCTTGTCGAAGATGATCTTGAACGTCAGGGCGGCGGCCACGCCGGGCACGACGGCGGGCAGGTAGAACAGGGCCCGGAACAGCGCCCGGCCCCGGAAGTCGCGGTTGAGCAGGACCGCCATCGCCAGGCCCGCCGCCACGCCCGTGGGCACGGTGGCGAGCATGAAGACCATGGTGCGGCCCAGCGAGGCGATGGTCTGCTCGTCCTGGAACACGCGGATGTAGTTGTCGAGGCCCACATAGGACCAGTTCGGGGAGAGCCCGTCGGTGTTGGTGAGGCTCATCCAGAACGCATAGGCGAGCGGGAAGACCGTGAGCAGCGCGAACCCCATGATCCAAGGCCCCACGAACAGGTAGAACGTCCGGGGGCGGGTGCCCGCCCGGCCGCGCTTCCCACTGCGCGGCCGGGCGGTTCCGGGGGGAGTCTCCCGCGACGCTTCGAGCGTTGCGGTCACTTCACGAGCTCCTTGCCTTCGGCCAGCAGGGCGTTCATGTCGGTGTTGAGGGTGTCGGCGAGCGACGCGGCGGTGGCGTCGCCGTTGATGGCGTCGGGCAGGTACTGGTTGAGGACCGCGTCGAGCGCCTCGACCTTGACGTACGGGGTGAAGGACAGGACCTTGAAGTACTCGGCCTCGGCCTCCTGGGTCGCGAGCGCTTCGGCCTGCGCGGTGGTGCCCGTGGGGAGGTCGGCGCGCAGGGACATGAGGCTCGGCATGCCCCAGCCGCCCGCGGCGCGCTCCTTGGCGGGGTCGCCGCCCATGAACCACTCGAAGAGCTGCCAGGCGGCGTCGTGGTTCTTGGAGGCCTTGGGAATCCAGTAGCCCGTGGCGCCGTAGCAGGGGCTGATGCGCTCGGTGCCCATGGTGGGGGCGGGGGCGAGGCGGGAGGTCTCGGCGAGCTCGGCCTCGGCGGCGATCGCGCCGCCGAACCAGTAGCCGGACCAGGACATGGCGAGGCGGGAGGTCTGGTACGGGGGCCAGTCCCAGCCGTCGGCGTTGGGCTCGACGGGGCTGAAGCCGACGCGGGCGCGGGCGTACTCGAGGTACCAGGAGAGTGCCTGCTGGCCTTCGGGAGAGGAGAAGTCCACAGTGGCCAGGTCGTCGGAGAAGAGGCTGCCGCCCGCCGAGCCGACCATGTTGACCAGGCCGAGGAACAGGCCGAGGCCGCCCGCGGAGAGGCCGTAGACGGAGACGGTGTCGCCGTCCTTCTGCGTGAGGCGCTTGCCCATGTCGAGCCAGGCGTCGTAGGTGACCGGCTCGGTCTCGGAGGGGTACTCGACCCCGGCGGCGTCGAAGAGGGCGGTGTTGTACCAGAACATGGCGTCCTGGGAGTAGTCCTTGGCCATGCCGTAGCGGGGGCCCTGGCCCTGGACCGAGCCGTCGAAGCGCCACACGTCGTTGACGGGGTCGATGTCGTCCTCTTTGAGCAGTTCGCTCTTGGCGAAGTAGTCGTCGAGGGGCAGCGCGAGGTCGCGGGAGACGACGTAGGGGGTCTCGACCGCGCCGAGGCCGCGCACCAGGTCGGGGGCGGTGCCGCTGGCGAGCATCGCGGTGAGCTTGGTCGGGTCGACCTCGACGCGCTTGATGGTGACGCCGAGGTCCTTCTCCGCGGTCTTCAGGAACTCCGGGCTGAACTCGTTCTCCGGGGCCATGATCGTGAGGGTGTTCTTGCCGCCGCCCCCTCCTGCCGAAGGGGCGCAAGCGGAAAGGGCTCCGGCACCGGCTGCCGCCGCCGCTCCGAGGGCCGTGCCGCGCATCAGGTTGCGACGGGTCAGTGCCTTCGAAGACAACGCCGTCCCGAGGGATTCACGCATGGGTTCTCGCCTTTCAGAAAGGGGTACGAAAAGTCTGTGGACGAAGGCTAGCTCTACTCACTTAAGTACGTCAATAGTCTTGACACAGATTTATGAGCGGGTTGTATGATCAGCGCATGCCCCGGACGAAGAGCGGTTCCCTCCAGTCACTGCGCCGGGCGAACCAGGAACGGCTGCTGACCCTCTTGCTGCGCAAGGGGCCCACGCACCGCGCCGAGCTCGCCCGCCGCGCCGACCTCTCCCGCACCACCGTGTCGACCATCGTTACCGAACTGATGGCTCGCGGCCTCGTGATCGAGCAGGACGGCGACCCCGACGGGGACGGCCGCGCCAAGGAGGCGCTCGCCGTCAACCCGGGCGCCGCCGTCGCGCTCGGCCTCGACTTCACCTTCGACCACGTGTGGGTGCACCTCTCCGACCTGGCGCACAACGAGATCGGCGGCGCGGGCCGGGCCGTGGACCCCGACCTGGGCTGGGCCGAACGGATCGAGGTCGCCGCCGACCTCCTCGACGGCCTCATCGCCGAGCACCGGCTCGACCGGGCCCGCATCGTCGGAGCCGGGGTCGGCCTGCCCGGCCCCATCGAGAAGGCCACCGGCATCGTCTCCACGTCGCTGCCCGACCAGCCGTGGTCCCACGTGCACGCCGCCGACGAGTTCCAGCGGCGCCTGCGGCTGCCCGTCGCGATCGAGAACAACACGCGGCTCGAAGCCGTCGCCGAGGCCTACAGCGGCGCGGGCCGGGGCGTGCGCGACCTCATGTACGTGGGCCTGTCCAGCGGTATCGCGGCCGGGCTCATCCTCGACGGACGGGTCTTCCGGGGCGCGGTCGGCGCCGCCGGGGAACTCGGCCACACCTCGATCAATGTGGACGGACCGGCGTGCCCGTGCGGCAACCGCGGCTGCCTCGTCCTCCACGCCGGCATCCCCGCCGTCCTCAAGGCGCTGCGACCCCACCTGGGCGCCAAGGCGACCGTCGAGGACGTGCTCGCCGCAGCAGCGGCGGGCGACCGCGCCTGCGAAGGCGTGCTCGCCGACGTCGGCCAGATGACCGGCCGCGTCCTCGCCAGCCTCTGCAACCTGCTCAACCCCGAGCGCATCGTCGTCGGCGGCGAACTCGCCCGCGCGGGCGAAGCGCTCCTCGACCCGCTGCGCACCGCGATCCGAAGGTACGCACTGACACTCGTGCGCGAGGTCGACGTCGTCCCCGCCGCCCTCGACCTCGGCGCCCGCGCCGGAGCCGTCGGCGGCGCGGCCCTCATCCTCAGGGAGCGCCCCGGCCTGGCCTCCGCGCTGGTGGACCTGACCGAACCCAAGGGCGCCAAGCCGACCGGGACCGGCGGATAGGGTCGCCGTATGCATCGATTCGAAGGCAAAGTCGCCGTCGTCACCGGCGGCGCCATGGGCATCGGGGCCGCCACTGTGCGGCGGCTCGCGAGCGAGGGCGCGGTCGTGTACCTCGCCGACGTCGACGACGCGGCGGGCGAGAGGCTCTGCGCCGACACCGGGGGAACCGTCCACTTCGTCCACTGCGACGTCTCCCGGGCGGACCACTGGGCGGCCCTCGCCGCGCAGGCCGCCGACCAGTACGGGCACGTCGACATCCTCGTCTCCAACGCCTACACGCTCCGCTTCGGCGCGGCCCACGAACTGCACGAAGCCGACTGGGGGCACGTGCTCGACGTGACGCTCAAGGCGACCTACCTCGGGATGGCCGCGCTCGCCGAACCCCTCACGGCGGCAAAGGGCTCCGTCGTCGCCGTCTCCTCGGTGCACGCGCACGCCTCCATGCCCGGGTTCACCGCCTACGCCGCCGCCAAGGGCGGCCTCAGCGCGCTGGTGCGCCAGCTCGCCGTCGAATACGCCCCGGCCGTACGCGTCAACGCCGTCGCGCCCGGCCCGATCCACACCCGGCAATGGGACGGCGTCGATCCCGCGGGGATCGCGGAGGAGGCCGGGCGCACCCTCGCCGGGCGCCTCGGCCGCCCCGAAGAGGTCGCCGCGGCCATCGCGTTCCTCGCCTCCGACGAAGCGGGGTACATCACCGGGGCCGAACTCCCGGTCGACGGCGGCCGACGCGTCGGGCTCTACTGACCCCCGCACCTCCACAAGAGATAGAGGTTCCCTTGAACATCGCCAGAATCGAGACCTTCTTCGTCCGGCCCCGGTGGCTCTTCGTGCGCGTCGAGACCGACGACGGCCTCGTGGGCTGGGGCGAGCCGATCGTCGAGGGCCGCGCCGAAGCGGTCGCGGCCACCGTGGAAGCGCTCGCCGACAGGCTGATCGGCGCCGACGCCTCCCGCATCGAGGACCACTGGCAGGTCATGACCAAGGGCGGCTTCTACCGGGGCGGGCCCGTCCTCTCCAGCGCCGTCGCCGGGATCGACCAGGCCCTGTGGGACCTCAAGGGCAAGGCCCTCGGCGTGCCCGTCTACGAACTGCTCGGCGGCGCGGTGCGCGACACCGCCCGCGTCTACACGTGGATCGGCGGCGACTCCGCGCAGGCGCTCGCCGAAGATGCTTTGCGCGCCAAGGCGAACGGCTTCGACGCCGTCAAGTGCAACGCCTCCGCGCAGATCGGGCACATCGAGACCGCCGCGCAGGTGCACCGCATCGTCGACCAGTTCGCGGAACTCCGCTCGGCCGTGGGCGACGACTTCGACTTCGCGATCGACTTCCACGGCCGCTTCTCCACAGCGATGGCCCGCCGCGTCCTGCCGCTGCTGGAGCCGCTGTTCCCGCTGTTCTGCGAAGAGACCGTGCTGCCGGAGTTCTCCCGCGACCTGCGGGCGGTCACCTCGAGTACGTCCATCCCGATCGCCACCGGCGAGCGGCTGTACTCGCGCTGGGACTACCGGGACGTGCTCTCCACGGGCATCGCCGTCGCGCAGCCGGACCTCTCGCACGCGGGCGGCATCTCCGAGGTGCGGCGCATCGCGGCGATGGCCGAGGCGTACGACGTGGCGCTGGCCCCGCACTGCCCGCTCGGGCCGATCGCGCTCGCCGCGAGCCTGCAGGTGGACTTCGCGTCCCCGAACTTCCTGATCCAGGAGCAGAGCCTCGGCATCCACTACAACGAGGGCAACGACCTGCTCGACTACCTCGTGGACCCGGCGGTGTTCGCGTTCACGGACGGGCACGTCGAGCGCCCGACCGGGCCGGGCCTGGGCATCGAGGTCGACGAGGCGGCCGTGCGCAAGGCCGCCGAGGACCCGCACCGGTGGCGCAACGAGATCTGGCGGCTGAAGGACGGCTCGTTCGCCGAGTGGTAGGCACCCGGCATGGGGGCGGGACGCGATGCGTCCCGCCCCTTTGTCATTCACTGAATCCCAAGCACCCCTTGGGTAACGGGGTGGTGACACGGATCGGGCCAGCGCTTTCAGACCCCCTCGGCGACCACTGTGCCCCGTAACCGCGAGGACACGTTTCGCACCCTTTACGGCAGAAGCGGCTTGGCATAGGATCGGCGCGGCAATGTCCACTTGGGGCGTTTCGCGCCTCCTGACCCCCTATCCCCCGATCCCCACCCCCATCCGAAGCCGGGCCCCTCCCATCGGCCCGGCCCCCACTGATCTCAGGGAGACAGTGTGTCCAATTTCAGAAAGAAGATCGGCCTGCTGGCCGTCGCGCTCATAGCGGCGGCATCGGCGGTCGTCGCCACCGCCTCGCCAGCGCAGGCCGCGAACTACGGCCCGTACCCCGCGAAGGTCGCCATCGACGGGCGCGGCTCCATGGACCCGTACGACCGGGCCAAGACCGACGCGTACGCCTCGGGCGCGAACGTCTACATCCAGTGCCAGGACTTCGGCATGCTCGCCGGAGGGTCCTACCTGTGGGACTACACCTCCACGGGCTACTGGGTCCCGGACGCGTACATCTCCACCGGCACCGACGGGCGCGTCTCGGGCGTCCCGCTGTGCTCTGACGTGGGCATCGACGGCACGCCCGCGGGCAAGGGCATGAACGCCGGTCCTTACAAGGCCAGCACCGCGATCGACGGCCGCGGGTCGATGGACCCGAACGACCGCGTCAAGACCGACGCGTACCTCTCGGGCGCGAACATCTACATCCGCTGCCAGGACTACGGCCTGACCGCGGGCGGCTCGACCGTGTGGGACTACACGACCGACGGGTACTGGATTCCCGACGCTTACGTCTCGACCGGCACCACCGGGTTCCTCGGGACCGTGCCGCGCTGCATCTCGCTCGGCATCGACGGCGTCACCAGCACGGGCGGCGCGAACGCCGGGCCGTACCCGGTGAACACCGCGATCGACGGGCGCGGCAGCCCCACCTCGACCGACCGCGTGCGCACCGACGCGTACGAGGTCGGCGAGACCCTGTACGTGCGCTGCCAGGAGTACGGCGACTCGGTCGGCGGCTCCACGCTGTGGGACTACACGACCGAGGGGTACTGGGTCCCTGACGCTTATGTCTCGACCGGGACCTCCGGGCGGCTCTCGGGCGTCCCGCTGTGTTCGGCCATCGGCATCGCTTCCGACCCGATCCCTTACAGCGGCAGGCAGTTCAAGATCCGCGCGACCCTGAACGGGTACTTCCAGAAGTCCCTGGACTCGCGCAACGTCTGGGACCGGTACCCAGAGGGCGGTTACGTCACGATCATGTGCCAGGCCTACGGCGCCACCAACTACGGCGGCTCGGCGATCTGGAACTTCACCTCCGACGGCCTGTGGATTCCCGACTACTACACGGCCACCGGATCGTCCACGATGGTCATGAGCGCCTGCGACGGCGACGGCGCCTCCGGCGGCGGGAACAGCTTCCTCGTCAAGGAAACCCTGAACGGCTACAGCGGCAAGAGCCTCAGCAGCTCCTACACGCTCGACATGTACGCCAAGGGCTCCTACGTGACCGTCACCTGCCAGGCCTACGGCGACTGGAACTACGGCGGCTCGGCGATCTGGGACTACACGAGCGACGGCGTCTGGGTGCCGGACTACTACGTGCAGACCGGCTCCACCGGGTTCGTCACGACCCGCTGCGACAACGACCCGATGCCCGACGGCGGCACCGGGAACCCGACCACCGACACGCCGCCCGCGGCGGGCTCGATCCCTGAGTCGGAGATCCGCGACGCGATCGTCAACGCCGCGTACAGCCAGCTCGGCACCGCCGAATGGGGCGACAACTGCAACCCCTACGGCGACAACGCCTCCACCAAGTGCGGCGACCCGTGGTGCTCGATGTTCGCGTCCTGGGCCTGGCAGATGGCCGGGGTCGACGTGTACTTCCCGTACTCGGGGACGTTCGAGACCTGGGGCAAGAACAAGGGACTCATGAGCTCCAAGTCGGGCGTCCTGCCCGGCGACGTGGTCATCTACGGCACCAGCTACGGCGACAGCGACCACATCGGCATCGTCGTCGACGTCGACCCGCTGACCGGGAACATCACCACCATCGAGGGGAACTACGGCAACAAGGTCACGATGGTATCCAACATGGACCCGACGAACCCGGGGACGGTGCACACCTACAGCAACATCTACGCCGTCGTCTCCCCCGTCGACGACTCGAACACGAAGTGGGCCACCGGCACCGGCATGACCGA
This sequence comes from Glycomyces sp. NPDC050141, assembly GCF_055586545.1. Taxonomy (NCBI): domain Bacteria; kingdom Bacillati; phylum Actinomycetota; class Actinomycetes; order Glycomycetales; family Glycomycetaceae; genus Glycomyces; species Glycomyces sp. NPDC050141. Next base: position 61,285 of record NZ_JBVJHZ010000018.1, read on the forward strand.
TGAAGCCGACTTCGGCGATTCCCCCGACGACGACATCTGCACCGCGGTCCACGCCTCCGGCGGCATGCAGTACCAGCTGTGCCTCGAAGGCTGGGTCACCGCCCCGTCCTCGACCTACGGCGCCTACACCAACACCAAGTACCGCGGGCGCCTCTCCATCCGCTACGACCAGGGCAGCGGCGACCCCGCCTACTCGGCGGCCCAGGCCGCCGTCGACCTGTACGTGCCGGGGAACGGCTGGGGCGAAGGCAGATGCGTCTCCAACCTCATCGGCGACAACGTCCAAAGGGACTGCTACACAGGGTGGCTCGATATGGCCGACAGGGGCGCGAGCATCCTCGACGCCACGGTCACCATCGACGGCGTGGACCAGAACGAACTGCGCGTCACCGGCCTGCCGATGATCGGGTACATGCAGGAGACCGCGACCTACTGCGGCCCCGCGACCATCAAGTCCTCCGCGATGACCATGCGCGCCAGCAGCGCCCCGAGCCAGGCGTCCATCGCCGACCTCGCCAAGACCGACGACTACGGGTTCACGTACCCGGCGGACATGGCCGAGGCGTGGGGCGCGTTCGTGCCGACCGGGCTGGGCTACTCGTTCTACGACTGGTACTCCGCGTCCACGTCCGGCGTCTCCATGGAGATGCAGGTCGAACGCATCAGGGAGCACCTCGACAACGGGCAGCCCTCATCGACGCTCGTCCAGTACGGGTACCTGCCGTGGGGCGATCCCGCGGCGGACACCTCGGTGCGCCACTACATGATGATCTACGGGTACTCCGCGTCCTACAACGCTTCGGGCGAGTACACGAACTGGCCGGTCACGGCGTTCCACGTGTGGGACTCGGCCAGCGGATCGTCGTACACCATCACCGTCGACGACCTCATCACCGCCTCGCAGACCGCGGCGGGCGTGGGCGGCTTCGACGTGATCGCGCCGACCGGCTGAACCGCTAGCGCCGCAACCGCATAGAGAAGGGCCCCGCCGCATCGCGACGGGGCCCTTCCCAATGCTCAGAAACCGCCGAAGTCGCCCCCGCCGAAGTCCCCGCCGCCGAAATCACCGCCACCGGCGTCACCGCCGCCGGCGTCACCGGCGTCAGCGCCCGCGTCGCCACCGGCATCGCTCCCGGCGTCACCGCTGCCGTAGTCGCCGCCCTCGATCGCGCCCAGCGCGTAAGCGGGGGCGATCATCGCGTCGAACACCATCATGCCGACGAACACGCCCGCCGCACCCGCCAGCGCGGGCTGCCACCAAGGCGTGTTGTACCAGCCCGCGGGCACGGGACGGCCGTTGACGCGGCCGCCCGGGTAGTAGTGGCGGTTCTCGTCGCTCGGGTCCGGGGAGCCGGTGTAGGAGCGGCCCTCGACCTCGGCGCTGACGGGCTCGGTGAGCGCGCCGGTGCGGCGCTGGCCGCGCATCTGGGGGATCTCGGGTCCGGGGTCGATGTCCATGGCGGTGCGGGCGGCGCGCACGTAGTGGAGGCCTTCGATGGAGGTCTCGGCGACGAGACGGTACTGGTTGATCGTGCGCGCCGATTCGAGCTGGGAGCCCGCGGCGGTGTACCGCTCGCCGGCGTCGGCGAGGGCCTGGCCTGCGGGGAGGTTGTCGCCGGGGGCGGTGAGGTTCATGGTCTGGCCGCCGAGGCGCTCGTAGAGGCGGCGCGCTTCGGCCTCGGCGTCGGCGAGTTCGGCCAGCGCCCGCTTCTTATTGGATTGCACCACGAAGAAGATGACGACGATAGCGACGACCAGCAGGGTCAACCACAGCTCCATGTACCGACTGTACCCGCGGCGGCTTGCCTAGACTGGCCCGTATGACGTGGGTCCTATTGGCGGTGGTGTGCCTGGCGGCGGGCGGTTTCGGGGGCTGGTTCGCAGGTAGGTCGCGCCAAGCGGCCGAGCTGGCGGCGGCCACGGCGCGGCTGGAGGCGGCGGCGGACAACGAGCAGCGGCTCGAGTCGACCCTGAAAGCGGTGGCGTACGAGGCGACGGACCATTCGCGGCAGGCCGTCGGGCAGGTGCTCGCGCCGATCTCCGAGACGTTGGCGCGCTATGAGACGCGACTCGGCGATGTGGAGCGGGCGCGCGTGGACGCGTACGCGCAGTTGCGGATTCAGCTGTCGGGGGTCGCGGACATCTCGGAGGACCTGCGGGAGCAGACGGGGCGGCTACTGGGGGCGCTGCGGTCGCCGCAGGTGCGCGGGCAGTGGGGCGAGGTGCAGCTGCGGCGGATCGTGGAGGCGGCGGGGATGGTCGAGCACTGCGACTTCTCCGAGCAGTTCACGGGCTCGGTGGACGGGCGCGGGGTGCGCCCCGACCTTGTAGTGAAGCTTTCCGGCGGGCGGACGCTCGTTGTGGATGCGAAGGCGCCGCTGCAGTCGTACCTGCAGGCGCTGGAGTCGGAGGACGAGGCGGGCCGGGACCAGCTGCTGCGGGCGCACGCGAAGCACTTGCGGCGGCACGTGGAAGCGTTGGCGGGCAAGGAGTACTGGCGGGCGTTCGAGGACACGCCGGAGATGGTGGTGCTGTTCGTGCCCGCCGACGCGTTCCTGGACGCGGCGCTGCGGGGCGACCCGGCGCTGCTGGAGGACTCGTTCGCGCGCGGCGTCGTGATCGCTTCGCCCGCGACGCTGATGGCGCTGCTGCGGACGGTGGCGCACACGTGGCGGCAGGAGGCTCTCGCGCAGCACGCCAAGGAGGTGCACAAGCTGGGCCGGGAGCTGCACGAGCGGCTCGGCGCGGTCGCGGGCCACTTCTCGCGGCTCGGGTCGTCGCTGGAGGCGGCGGTCGGGTCGTACAACGCGGCGGTCGCGAGTGTGGAGTCGCGGCTGCTGGTGACCGCGCGGCGCTTCAGCGAACTGGAGGTCGCGGGCGACGCGCCGGAGTCCCCGGCGCCGGTGATCACCCCGACCCGGAAGCCGACTTGGGACGAGACTCAGGCCTTCTGAGCGGCCTTGAGGTCCTTCGCGAGTTCGCGCGGGAGCGAGAACGCGATCTTCTCGGTCACCGGCTCGAACTCCTCGACGCTCGCGAAGCCGCGCTCGGCGAGGTGCGCGAGCACGTCCTGCACCAGGTTGTCCGGCACCGAGGCCCCCGAAGACAGGCCCACAGTGGACGCGCCTTCGAGCCAGGCCTCGTCGATCTCGTGCGCGTAGTCGATCAGGTGCCCGGCGCGCGCGCCGTGCTGCACCGCGACCTCGACCAGCCGCACCGAGTTCGAGGAGTTCTTCGAGCCGACCACGAGCATGACGTCGCAGTCCGCCGCGATGTCCTTGACGACCTGCTGGCGGTTCTGGGTCGCGTAGCAGATGTCGTCGCTCGGCGGGCTCTGCAGCATCGGCAGGCGCTGCTTCAGGCGGTTGACCGTCTCCATGGTCTCGTCCACCGAGAGCGTCGTCTGCGACAGCCACACGACCTTCTCGGGGTCGCGCACCTTGACCTGGTCGACCGAGTCGGGCCCGTCGACGAGCTGGATGTGCTCGGGCGCCTCGCCGGAGGTCCCGATGACCTCCTCGTGGCCCTCGTGGCCGATGAGCAGGATGTCGTAGTCCTCCTCGGCGTACCGCACGGCCTCCTTGTGGACCTTCGTCACCAGGGGGCACGTCGCGTCGATCGCCTTCAGGCCGCGCTCGGCCGCCTGGTCGTGGACCTCGGGCGCCACGCCGTGGGCCGAGAAGACCACCACCGAACCCGGCGGCACCTCCTCGTTCTCCTCGACGAACACCGCGCCCTTCCCGGCGAGCGTCTCCACCACATGCCGGTTGTGCACGATCTCCTTGCGCACGTACACCGGAGCGCCGTAGAGCTCCAGCGCCTTCTCGACGGTCACCACGGCCCGGTCCACGCCCGCGCAGTACCCGCGCGGCTTGGCCAACAACACTCGCTTCGGGTCTGCCACGCCTCGATGGTATCCGGCCGCCCGGTTTCGTCACACCCTGCAGTTAGGCTTGCCACGTGACCGACGCACCCAGCAGTGCTTCTGAAAACAGCGCCACCGACAGCGCCGCCGAAAACAGCACCACCGGAAAGCCGGGTACCGGACCCGGCGTGCCGATGAGCGCCGAGAACCCGTGGCCGCTGCGGGTCGTCTCGAAGAAGATCGGCGACTGGCTCGCCCGCCTCGGCGAGGTGTGGACCGAGGGCCAGATCACCGAGATCAGCCACCGCGGCCGCACCGTCTACCTCACCTTGCGCGACCCGTCCGCCGAGGTCTCCATGCGCGTCGTCGACTTCACCGGCGCCGTCGCCGCGTGCGACCCGCCGCTGCGTGACGGCGCGCAGGTCGTCATCCGCGCCCAGGCCCAGTGGTGGGACAAGAACGGCTCGCTCTCCCTCCACGTGCGGGAGATCCGCCAGGTCGGCCTCGGCGAGCTCCTCGCCCGCCTCGAACGCCTCAAGAAGCTCCTCGCCGCCGAGGGCCTGTTCGCGGCCGAGCGCAAGCAGCCGCTCCCGTTCCTGCCCTACCGGATCGGGCTCATCACCGGCCGCGCCTCCGACGCGATGCGGGACGTCCTCAAGAACGCCAAAGCCCGCCTGCCCTCCGCGGACTTCGAGGTCCGCGAAGTCGCCGTCCAGGGCCCGCGCGCGGTCACCGAGGTGTGCGCGGCGCTGGCCGAGCTCGACCGGGACCCGGACATCGAGGTCATCGTGATCGCCCGCGGCGGCGGCTCGATGGAGGACCTGCTGCCGTTCTCGGACGAGACGCTGTGCCGCGCGGTCGCCGAGGCGGTCACGCCCGTGGTCTCCGCGATCGGGCACGAACCGGACACGCCGATCCTCGACTACGTCGCCGACTGGCGCGCCTCGACCCCCACCGAGGCCGGGAAGAAAGTCGTCCCCGACCTCGCCGAGGAGCAGCGCGGCCTCAACATCAGCCGCACCCGGCTGCGCCAGGCGCTCGGCGCGATGCTCACCCGCGAGACCGACGGGCTCGCCGCGATGCGCGCCCGACCCGTGCTCGCGCGGCCCGAGACGATGCTCGAGACGCGCGGCGACGTCGTCGCGAACCTCCAGCACCGCATGAGAGCCCGCGTCGGCTCCCGGCTGGAGCGGTCGACGGACGAGCTGGTGCACCTGCGGGCGCGGCTGCGGTCGCTCTCACCGCAGTCCACACTGGACCGGGGCTACGCGATCGTCACCGACACCGAGTCCGGTGCGGTGCTTCGGGACGCGTCCGCCGCCGGAGAAGCCATCGAAGTGCGGCTCGCGGCGGGATCGCTGCGCGCCGCGGTCGTGCAGACGAGAGAGGACGACTAGTGAGCGAGCAGTTGACGTACGAAGAGGCCCGCGCCGAACTCGTGGCCACGGTCGAACGCCTCGAAGCGGGCGGGGCCACGCTCGAGGAGTCGCTCAAGCTCTGGGAGCGCGGCGAGAAACTGGCCGACCTGTGCCAGTCGCACCTCGAAGGCGCCCGCGAGCGCCTGAAAGCCCGCACCGAACCCGAAGCGGGCGACGAAGGCTAAGCGCCCTCGGCCACGCCCTCGGCGAGCTCGGGGAGGTCGTCCGCGCCGTCGGTCTCGGCGCTGATGACGACGGTCTCGCCGCCGATCTCGGCCACCCAGGTCTCGCTCGTGGCCGTTTCGTATGCGGCCCATTCGATCCCGGCGGCCTCCACGGGCGTCCCGGCGCCCGTCAGGTCCTCGTTCACGTCGGCGGGCGTGCCGTTGGTCTCGGCGAGCTGGAGGCCGTGGCCCTCGGGCGAGTAGTAGCCGGTCCGCAGCACCACGGTCTCGCCCTCGACGGCGAGGTCGGTCGAGATCGGCTTCCACTCGTCCGTCAGCTCCGGCTCGATCGCCGCCAGGCCCAAGCTCGCGGCGGTCGCGTGGTTCTCGGTCGTGTCGACGACGCTGACCTGCCGGTCCGAGGCCAGCCACTGCCACCCGACGTAGAACACGCCGATCGGCACCAGCAGCACCGCCATCGACAGCGCCATGTCGCGCATCCGCCGCTGCTTCGGGCGCGCGGGCTTGACGGCCGCGCCGTCCCCGGCCGCGTCCGCAGACCCGGCTCCGACCTTGACCTCTTCGGTGGACATGCCTCCATCCTGAACGACCGCCCCGCGCCCCGGCGCACCGCCCCGCCCCGGCGTGGCGCACGAGGCCACCGCGACGCGAATCCGACTTCCAAGCGCTCAATGCCCTGCAATACCCTCTCCGCAGCGGCACCGCGCCCGATGGAAGGAGCCCCCTTTGATCCTCGTGGCAGGCGAGAACGTCATCGACCTCGTCCCGGCCCCCGGCGGCCAGCTCCGGCCCACCTGCGGCGGCGGGCCCGCGAACACCGCCGTCGCGCTCGCCCGGCGCGGCGTCCCTACCGCGCTCGTCGGCGCCGTCGGCGGCGACCACTTCGGCCGCCAGATATGGCGCCGCCACATCGCCGCGGGCGTCCGCCGCGACTGGCTCCTGCGCACCGACCTGCCCTCCACGCTCGGCCTCGCGGTCGTCCGCGAGGACGGCACCGCCGAGTACGACTACTGGACCACCGGCACCGCCGACTTCGCGTGGGAGGGCCGGGCCCTGCCCAAGCCCGACCCGGCGCAGATCGACCTCATCCACTTCGGGTCCCTCGCCGCCTACCTCGAACCCTCCGCCCGCGCCATCGAGCACTGGGTCAACCGCGCCCGCCGCGCCGTCCCGGTCTCCTTCGACCCGAACATCCGCCTCGCCGCCATGGGCGACCGCACGGCAGTGGTCGAACGCACCGAGCGCCTGGTCGGCCTCGCCACCTTGGTGCGCGTCTCCGAACGCGACCTCGCGCAGCTCTACCCGGGCGCCGCCCTCGACGAGGTCGCCCGCAAATGGCTCGGCTCCGGGCCCGAACTGGTGGTCGTGACCCTCGGCGACGCCGGGTCGGTGGCGTTCCACCGCAACCACGTCACCGAGATGACCACGCCCGCCGTGGACGTCGTCGATCGCGTAGGCGCAGGCGACGCGTTCACCTCCGGGCTCCTCGGCTGGCTCACCTCCGCGGGCTGGATGCGCCTGGACCGGCTCCCGGCCTGGGGCAACCAGGCCGTGGTCGCCGCGGCCCTGCGGTACGCCGGCCAGGTCGCCGCCCAGGCGTGCACGGTGCCCGGGGCGCCGTGACGCCCGTTGTTCACTGGGGCGAAACATGCCGCAAGTCGACATAAGATCGAGGTGTGTCTGCTCCTGAACTGCGGATCTGCATCGACGAGTCCGACCTCGACGCGTCGCTCCGCCTCGACGTGCGGCGGGGCCTCACCGCCCACCCCAAGCACCTGCCCCTGCGCCTGCACTACGACGGGCGCGGCTCGACCCTCTTCGGGGCGCTCACCCGCCAGCCCGAGTACTACCAGACCCGCAGCGAGCGGGCCGTCCTCCACGACCGGGCCGGGGAGATCGCCGACGCCCTCGGCACCGACCCGGTCTCGGTGATCGAGCTCGGCGCGGGCCGCGCCGAGAAGATCCGGCCGCTCCTCGGCGCCCTCTCGGACGCCGGGCGCCTCGACGCGTTCTGGCCCTTCGACGTGGCCGAGAGCGAGGTCAGGGACGTGCTGGCCGAACTCGCCACGGCCTACCCGGACGCCCACCTCGGCGGCATCGTCGGCGACTTCACCCGCCACCTCGCGCAGCTGCCCGACCACCACGACACGCGCCTCGTCGCGTTCCTCGGCGGCACCTTCGGGAACTTCACCGGCATGGAGCGCAGCCAGTTCCTCCGCGACCTGCGCGAATCCGTGCGCCCCGGCGACTGGTTCCTGCTCGGCGCCGACCTCGTGAAGGACCCCGACGTGATCCTCGCGGCCTACAACGACGCCGCCGGGGTGATGGCCGAGTTCAACCGGCACGTCCTGTACGTCCTCAACCACCGCCTCGACGCCGATTTCGAGCCCGACAACTTCGAGCACATCGCCTTGTGGGACAGCGACACCGCCACGGTCGACCTGCGGCTGCGGGCGATGAAGCCGATGAAGGTGGACGTCTCCGCGCTCGCGCTCGACATCAGGTTCTCCGTCGGCGAGGAGATCCACACCGGGATCTCCACGAAGTTCATGCGCGGCGAGCTCGAGAACCAGCTCCAGGCCACCGGTTTCGAGACGACCGGGTGCTGGACCGACGAAGACGGCTACATGGGCGTGTTCCTCGCCCGCGCGATCTGACCGGCCCCGCCCGATCGCGGGTGCCTGCGGCCGGGCCGGATTAAGGTGGTCGGCATGGGAGAGATCGTGCTCATCCGCCACGGCGAGACCACCTGGTCCGCGTCGGGCCAGCATACGTCCGTCACCGACCTCGACCTCACCGAGAACGGTGTGTCCCAAGCGAAAGCGCTCGCGCCGCTGCTCGCCGGACGCGACTTCACGGCGGTCTGGTCGAGCCCCCGCAAGCGGGCGCTCATCACCGCCGACCTCGCGGGCCTCGACGTCACCGCCGTCATCCCCGACCTCGCCGAATGGGGCTACGGCGACTACGAGGGCCGCACCAGCGAGGAGATCGAGGCCGAGAACCCGGGCTGGTCACTGTGGACCGACGGCGGCAAGGGCCCCGGCGGCGAATCGGCCGACGAGGTCGCCGCACGCCTCGACCGGGCCATCGTCGAGGCCGAACCGCTCCTGGAACGCGGCGACGTCGCGTTCATCGCCCACGGCCACAGCCTCCGCGTCGCCGCGGCCCGCTGGCTCGGCCGCCCGGCCCGCGACGGCCGCGAATTCAAGATCGACACCGCCTCGATCGCCGCCCTCGGCTACGAGCACGGGCACCACGCGATCACCCTGTGGAACCTGACGGCCGCCGCCGCGAACGGCGAGTAGACCGCCTAAGGCCGCCAGACGACAACGCCGGTGGACACCTCACGCTCCGAGAACCGCCCGCCCTCCTCGGCCAGGAGCGCGCGCAGCTCGGCCTCGAACGCGGACAGGCGATCGCCGAACAGGTGCGGCGCTGAGCTCGACAGCGAGAACACGGCCGAGACGACCGAGTCGGCATCGCGGGTGAAGACCCGGCCGTCGTCGATCTGCAGGCGGGTCACCTTGGTGTACCCGGCTTCCCGCATGATCCCCTCTTCGCCGCCCGCCGTACCACCCGGCAGGAACCCCTGCCCCGCACGGCGAACCGGCCCGAGATAGGCCGCGACCAGCTCACCGATCTGGTCCCAGGGCGGGGCCGGGTGCGGCAGCGACTCGTCGTGGTCGGCGCCGCGATGGGTGGTCGCGCCGACGTGAATCCAGTAGCCCTCCGGCTCGAGTAGGCCGCGCACGCGACGGGCCACGACCAGCCGGTCCATCCAGTGGAACGACTGCGCGAACGCCGCGACCTTGAACGTCCCCAAGTCATCGGGAAGTTCCTCAGCCCTGAACTGCCGCCACTCGATGCTGTCAAACCCAGCCTCCTCGCCTCGCCTAGCGGCCTCAGCAAGCATCCCCGCATCCGGATCGACACCCACAGTGGACGTAAACAACGGCGCAAGCATCAACGTCAACGACCCGGGCCCGCAACCGACATCAAGAAGACGGCCGGTGCCATCAAGGCCGAGAGCGTCACCGACCGCCTTGACAAGGCCGGTCGGATAAGGCACGCGGCCAACGCTGTAATGCCGGGCAGTGCCAGCGAAAAGCGTCTCGTCCCATTCCCAGTCTCCGTAAGTCATCGGCGCAGCATCCCCGATCGGAAACCGGACCGCCAGCGCTTTTCCAGGGCCCTCACCCACGCCCGCCCACCGGTAGTCTGGGAGCAGGCCTTGAACGGAGGGTGCCCCATGGATCCGATTCTCCTCTCGATCGCAACCGCTGCCGCAGGTAAAGCGGCGGAAGTGCTGGCGCAGAACGGCGCCGATGTAACGCGCAAAGTGGTCGACCTGGTCCGCAAGCGGTTCGGCGCCGACGATGCCCCGGCTCAAATCGAGGCAGCGACACTGGAGCAGACCTGCGCTTCGGACCCGGCTTTCCGCTCCGAGCTCGAAGCACTCCTCGGCCGCCCGGTCCAAGTCATGAACGTGAAGTTCCAGAACAACTTCAACGACGGCGCGCCCAAGAACGTCATCCAGGCCGAGACCATCAACGGCCTGACCCTCAACTAGGCCGGGGCCACCGAGGGCTCTGGTAGGCTCCGGGCCCCATGAACCCTCCCCTCGTCCTGATCCGCTCGGTGCTGGTGCGCTTCCCGGCGCGCCTGTGGCTGTGGGCGTTCGCAGTAGCCATCGCGATCGACCTCGCCGCAATAACCTTCGACGCCGAGCCGGTCCGCTGGGCGAGCAAGCCCGCGCTTACGCTGCTGCTCCTCTGCCACTTCATCGTCTCGACCTCCCCGGGCCTCCGCACCGCCCGCCTCTTCGGCCTCGGCCTGCTCCTCGCCTGCGCGGCAGACATCGCCCTACTGGTCGACGGCACCACCGCGTTCCTGACCGGCATGGGCCTGTTCGCCCTCATGCAGATCACCTACCTAGCGGTCTTCATCCGCCTAAGCACGTCCCCGATCCACCGCCGCTGGCCCGTGCCCGCCTGCTATCTCGCGTTCTGGCTGGGCGCCAACGTGGTGCTCTGGCCACGCCTCGACTTCCTCGCCATACCGGTTGCGGTGTACAGCCTGCTGCTCGTCGCGATGGCGGCGGAAGCAAGCGCCCTCAACCGCACCGCCGCTCTCGGCGGCCTCCTCTTCGTGGTCTCCGACCTCATCCTCGGCTCAGGCGTTGCGGGCTTCGACTTCCCGCTCCAGTCCCAATCGGTGATGGCGACCTACGCCGCAGCCCAACTCCTACTGGTCCTCGGCACTTTGAAAGCCCTGCACCTCAAGGCAATCGAATGACCACGCTGGTCAACCTCGCCGCGATGCTCGTGTTTGCGCTCCTGGTCTTCGCGGTAGTGGCGGTGGTGCTCCGGTTCCTGATCCCTTCGGAGCCTCACCAGCCCGCGAGCCCAGAGCCGACACGCGCGGAGTCCTGGCGTCGCAATCTCATCGACATCGCCGGCCTCGTGGCGGTCATTGCCCTGGTGTCACTGGCTGTCGAAGTCCGGTTCGCCTACGGCGCACCGTTCGGCGAGCGCGGCGACTCCACGGCCGAAGTGGTCGAGGTCGGCGAGTGCGAACGCGCCGCGCTCAGCTTCGGTATCGCCCGCACCTGCGAACTGACCTCGGTCCGCTACGCGGCCCCTGAGGTGTCCCCTGGCGCGATCGAAGTAGTCACCGGCGAGCCGGTGAACCCCGGCGACCTGGTTGCGCAGTACTCGTCCTCCGGCTGGACCGATTTCGTGTTCATCGGTTCAGGCGGTTCGCGCTGGCAGCCGGTGTCGGCCGAGGAGCATCCGAACCTCGTCTGGCTCCCCACCGCAACACTCATCGCAGCGACTGCGCTGGTCACCGCCTTGCGAAGACGAAACCGCGCGCAGGCCCCAAACGAACCCGTCTAACGCGACGACCCTGACACGGTCGTGCGCTTGTTCGCCATGCACGCGGTCGGGTTTCGCCGGGCCAGGTCCTGTGTTGCCTGGTCTGGGATTGCCTGTTGCGCTGGCGGGTCTGTCTCTGATTGCGTGTGCCTCGGGGTGAGGCAACGCCTACTGGCGGGGTGATCCCTTCCAGGAAACCGTCCACCCAGTCACGGCCCGTCGGGGGCGCGGACAGCTGCGGTCCGATGGCACGGGGATGAGATCTGACGCCCCCGAGAAGGGGGAGAACCCTGGCATTACCGGGTCGTCGCCTCGGAACAAGTCGGTTTGTCGGATCGGCCAGAGGCTTGGCGTAGTCTGCTTGCACCTACCCCGTCACCTGTACGAATTCCCTGTCCCTGTACGTACCTCAATTATCCCTCGAACAGGCCCAGGCTGTCATCACCCACACGTGTATAAAACCTTCACATCTAGGCCCGACCCACAAGCGCCGCAAGGGAACAGGCGACCCCCGGCCCCCGCGGTCGGGAGTGTCGCGCCCCGCCCCAAAACCAACCGGCAAGCCACCAACAGGCCCCGGCCGGCTATCCACCTCTTCGTCGCTGCCCGCCTGAACCGCAAGCAAACGCAATCCGGAAGCGCGCTAGGCGAGGTCGATCCGCGTGAGCCGCTGCGTAGCGCGCGTAAGGACCACGTAGGCGACACCCGCACCATGCGATGACGCGACGGCCTCGAGGTCCACGGCGATGACCGCGTCCCATTCGAGGCCCTTGGACTCCAAGGGCCCCACCAAGGTCACGCGTCCGTCGTGGACGATGTTCGCGAGTTCGGCGTGGCGGCCGTAGGGCGCGATGATGCCGACGGTGCCTTCGACCGCGTCAAGCGCCTGGACGACGGCGCCTGCGACCTCGGGGAGGAGCGCGTCGTCGGCGACGGCGAGCTGGGCGACGGCGACGCCGGTCTCGCGCACGGCCTCGGGGAGGTCGATGTTGCGCAGGCGCGGCTTGGCCCATTCGGCGGCGTACTCGAAGACCTCTTTGGAGTTCCGGTAGTTCTTCGTGAGGTGGAACTCGTGGAGGCGTCCGCTGGGGACGGCGCGGCGTCGGGCGTCGGCGCTCTCCCTCGGGCGCGGCCAGCTGGACTGGGCCTCGTCGCCGACGATGGTCCATCCGGCGCCGCGGCCGCGGCGGCCGAGCATGCGCCACTGCATGGGCGAGAGGTCCTGGGCCTCGTCGACGATGACGTGCGCGTAGTCCTCGTAGAACGCGTCGCGGGCCTGCCGTTCGGGCCGGTCGTAGTAGCGGTCCTGGACGGTGGAGACCTCCTGGATGCCGTCCCAGGACCGGATGCGGTCCCGGTTGCGCGGCTGCGGCTTCACCCCGAGGAGGATGCGCAGCTCGTCCAGGAGCGCGACGTCGGGGATGGAGAAGTCGGTCTCGCGCAGCGAGGCCGCGACGCCTTCGATGGCGTCCTTCTTCATGTGCCCTTCGGCGGCCGAGGCGAGGCGGCGGGCGTCGCCGCCCCAGCCGAGGACGTCGGCGGGGTCGAGGTCGGGCCACCAGTGGTCGAGGAAGGTGAGGAATTCGCCGCGCGAGCCGACGTCACGGGAGAACTTCGCCGGTTCGGCCTCTTCGATGACCGGTTTGATCTTGCGCCACAAGGCGATGAGGAGGGCGCGTCCGGCCTCGGTCTTGGCGAGGTTGGGGCGCGGCTCCTTCTCGAAGACTCGGGCGCGGGCGGCCGCGAGCTCGGCGGCGTCGAGTCTGAACACGTCGCCGCGGTAGACGATGCGCAGCTCGCCGGGCGCGCCGGGCGGGGTCTGGCGGACGAGGCGGCGCAGGATCGGGAGCATCACGGTGCCGCCCTTGACGGCCGCGACCTCGGGCCGGTCCTGCCGGGTGGCCTCGACCCCGGCGTACAGCTCGCCGAGGGAGTACAGGGCGGCGGTCTCCTCGCCGAGGCTGGGGAGGACCCGCCCGATGTACTTCATGAACACGGCCGAGGGGCCGACGACGAGGATGCCGGCGGCCTCGTAGCGGCTGCGGTCCTGGTAGAGCAGGAACGCGGCCCGGTGGAGGGCGACGACGGTCTTGCCGGTGCCGGGCCCGCCGGTGATGATGGTGGCGCCGCGGCCGGGCGCGCGGATCGCGGCGTCCTGCTCGGCCTGGATGGTGGCGACGATGTCGCGCATGCGCCCGGTCCGCTTGCGGCCCAGTGCGGCCATGAGCGCGCCGTCGCCGATCACGGGCAGGCGGTCGGCGGCGTCCTCATTGAGCAGGTCGTCGCTGATCTCCTCGACCGAGCGGCCGAACGAGCGGATGACGCGGCGGCGGGCCACGTCCTGGCGGTCCACTGCGGTGGCGCGGTAGAACGGCGCGGCGGCGGGCGCGCGCCAGTCGACGAGGAGCGTGCGGTACTCCTCGTCGCGCACGCCGAGGCGGCCGACGTGGCGGACCTTGCCGTCGTCGAAGTCGAGGCGGCCGAAGACGAGCCCCTCGTGCTGGGAGTCGAGGTCGGCGATGCGGCGGGCGGCCTGGTAGACGAACACGTCGCGCTCGTACCGGGCGCCCGGCACCGTGGCGGCGAGGTGGGCGTAGCCGGAGTCGCGGTTGCCTTCGGCTTCACCGCGGAGCACGTCGACGCGCGCATACACGCGGTCGACGAAGCCCTGCTCGATCGCGATCTCCTGCTCGGGGGTGCTGCCGGGATCGGGTACGGGGACGGCGTGCGTCGTGTCGACGTCCTGCTCCTGCTGGGCGTCGGCGGGGCCTGGTTCCTGGGACACTGCGCTCCTCGCTCGAATTCGAGAACGCACCAGCCTAGCGCGTCGTGGCGACACCCGTCCGCCGATCATGGACCAGCGAGTGTTCGCACACGGTTATGGCTGCGCGGGCCGCACCCGGTACATCCACGAGTAGTCGTCGTCGATCTCGCTGAACCCGAACTGCCGGTAGAGACCCTGCGCGTCGGCGGTGGCGAGGAGGACGCGTTTGAGGCCCATCCGCTCGGACTCGTCCACGATGTGCGCGACGAGCCGCTTGCTCAGGCCCTGCCCACGCGCCTCGCGGTCGACGTAGACGTCGCTGAGCCACGCGAACGTCGCGCGATCGGTGACCAGCCGCGCGAACGCGAGCTGGCGGCCGTCCGCGTCGTAGAGCCCGTACGGAATCGCGTTGTCGATGGCGCGGTCCATGCGCTCGCGGGTGCGGTCGCCGCCCCAGTACGTGTCGGTGGAGATGACCTTGTGGATCCAGTCGCGGTCGAGGCGGTCGGGGTCGGAGGAGATCGTGTACGCGTCGCTCATCGCCCCAACCTATGCCCGCGGTTCAGGCGGCGCCAGCGGAAATCCGGCGGTTCGCCTTGCGGCGCAGGTAGATCTCGATGAAGAGGAGGTTAAGGACGATCGAGCCGACGATCGCGGCGGTGTAGGCGACGCTGAAGAGCGCCTCGAAGTCGCCGCCGTAGACGCTCTCAAGCAGCGGGATCTGCACGGCGATGAACAGTCCCAGGTAGACCCGCAGCATCACGGCGGCGAACGTCGCGGCCATACTGCGCAGCATCCACCGCTCGTGCGCGGCGAAGTCGCGGGCGCGCACGGCCCGGTAGGCGCGCACGGCCGCGTACAGCCAGAACACGTCGAGGAACACGAACGAGACGAGCGCGATCGGCCCGGCCGTGGTCAGGACGCCGACGACGATGCCGGTGAGGGCGCCCGGGAGGATGCCGCCGAGCAGGTAGACGCGGCCGAGGACGCGGTGGACCTTCGGGGCCCTGCGGCGGATCGAGCCGAAGAACTGGAAGGGACCGACGAGGAGCGCGATGCCTCCGGCGGCGGCGTGGGCGATGAGGAACGGCAGGTGGATCGGCACGTCTTCGCGGATGCCGACGCGCGATTCCATGCCCACGAGGTAGGGCGGCACGGCGTAGAGGACGATCGCGACGCTGGCGATCGCGACTACGAGGACGGCGATGCGGCCGCGTCTGGCGGCAGGTTTGGTGGCGAGGGTGGCGCTCATGAGGGGTGCTCCTTGCATTGAGAGCGATACTATCGATAGTGAAACTATCACTAAATCGGCCGGGTCACCACCGCGGTTCGGGTAAGAAGGACGCATGCGAATCGGTGAGCTCAGCGCCAGGACCGGGGTCCCCGTGGCCACGATCAAGTACTACGTGCGCGAAGGGCTCGTCTCCGGCGGCGAGCGGACCGGCCACAACCAGGTCAGCTACGGCGAGGAGCACGTGCGGCGGCTGCGGCTGGTGCGCTCCATGGTCGAGACCGGCGCGCTCCCGATCGCCAAGGTCCGCGAGGTCCTCGCCGAGGTCGAGGACCCGCGCCGCGACCTCGACAGCGCGCTCGGCGTCGCCAGCCGGGCGCTCTCCAGCCACCGCGCGCCCGCCGAGCAGCCCGAGGACGCCGACATGGAGACCGCGCGGGCGATCGTGCGGCGGCGCGGCTGGAACCTCGTCCCGCCCGACCACGAGTACCTGACCCAGCTCGCCGACGTCATCGGCCGCCTGCGCCTCCTCGGCCTCAGCGACCTCGTCGAGCACGAGGACCGGTACGCGCGCGCGGCCGAGGAGATCGCCGGGGCCGACATCCACCTCCTGTCGCTGCGCGAGGACCGCGACGAGATTCTCGAGGCCATGATCGTCGGCACCGTCCTCGGCGACGCCCTCCTCGCGACCCTCCGTCGAATCGCACAAGTCGAGATCTCCGGCCGCGAGTTCAAAGGGCCCGAGCAGCATCGGGCCGAACGCGAAGAAGCCTTATCCACAAGGGACTCTGAGACCGGGCGATCCGCGCCTGGAACCGCGGTTTCCCATGCGCAAATGGCAATGTCTGCACTTGTCGGGTTTTCGACTGTGCAAGTCGATTGGGCGGTTCTACGCTGATTCCACGCACCCCGGTGGCGCGGCGGCAGAGACCAAGCCTGCTCGACAAGAGACTTTGCCGCCATCACCAGGAGGCCGTCCGACGAAGTGGGGTAGTCGGGACGGCCGGCGGCGGGGCTCCAACTACCTGGCCTGGAGCCCCGCCGCACTTCCGTGCGCACTAAGGGCGGTGGAGCCAGGTCAGGAGGTCCTGCGGGGCCAGCGCCGCCACGCGTTCGGTGTAGGCCGCGAGTTCTTCGGGGGTCAGGAGCCCGGCGGCCGAGCCCGAGGTGCCGCTCCGGAAGAAGGCGTCGCGGCTGCGGAAGAGGCCGACCGGGTCCGGGGCCACTTGTTCGGCCTTCGACTTCATTTCGGAGAAGGTGGCGGCCCGGACGAGCTCAGGCCAGCGCGCCTCGTCCACTTCGATGCCGAGCCAGGCGGCGATGCGGCGCATCTGGCCGTCGAGGTCGGCGGCGAGGTCGGCGTAGTGGACGAGGAGGAGATTGGGTTCGGCGCGGCGGGCCCAGGCGTCGCCGAGGTGCATCATGACGCCGGGGAGCATGTCCGGGTGCTCGCGCGGGTCGTTGCCCGAAAGGGTCCAGCCGACGAGCCAGTCGTGGAGGTCGGGGCGCGGGCCTTTCTTGGCTTCGGGGACGGGTTCGCCGGTGAGTTCGGCGACGCGTTCGCGGATGATGTTGGCGCCCTGGTGGTAGAGGGAGACGGCGGCGTCGAGGGGGTGGCGGGCGACCACGATGTAGCGGACGCCCGGGTGGATCGGGATGCCGTCGAGCGGGGTGTGGGTCTTGATGAAGCGGCGGTGCTCCTGGGCGGCGAGGCGGGCGAAGACCTCGTCTTTGGGGGCGATGGTCCAGTCGAGCCAGGGCGAGGTCTCGGAGAGGTGCGCGGGGAGGTCGGGGCTCTGGAAGACCAGGAGGGCGCAGATCATCTGCGTCCAGGTGGTGCCGTGTTTGGAGCGCGTGTTGATGACGATGTCGCCGTCGCGGACGGGGAAGTCGAGCCAGCGGTGGCTGTCTTCCATATCTGAGAGGTATCGGTGGGGAAGCACCGGAAGAGCTTAGGGCAGCAGGGGAACGATCGCAGAGAATTTTCGCGCGGCGCCCTACGATGGGGTTCTGTCATTCATGTGAGGAGTGCGATTCCTTTGGCCCTCAACTCGAACATGGTGCCGCTCGGCACGCCCGCCCCTGATTTCTCGCTGCCGGACCTGGACGGGGAGGTGCGTTCGCTCGCGGGGTTCGACGCGCCGATGCTGCTGGTGGCGTTCCTGTGCAACCACTGCCCGTACGTGCGGCACATCGAGCAGGTCTTCGGCTCGGTCACGGCCGGGCAGGCGGACCTGGACGTGGCGGCGGTGTGCGCGAACGACGCCGTGAGCTATCCGGACGACGGCCCGGCGGGCCTGGCCGACCAGGTGGCGCGCGCGAGCTGGACGTTCCCGTACCTGGTCGACGAGTCGCAGGAGGTCGCGCGCGCCTACAGCGCGGCCTGCACACCGGATCTGTTCCTGTACGGCCCGGACCGGACGCTCGCCTACCGGGGCGCGTTCGACGGTTCGACCCCCGGCAACGGCGTGCCCGTCACCGGGGAGTACCTGGCGCGCGCGATCGAGCTGGTGCGCCGGGGACGGCCGGTGCCCGAGCCGCACTACCCGTCGACGGGGTGCGGCATCAAGTGGCGTTAGACCAGTGCGCCTTCACGGGCGACGATGCGGCCGTTCTTGACGACGAGCGTGCGCGCGCGGTGTTCGAGGACGGCCTCGGAGGGGTTGCGGCCCTTGAGGGCGACGAGGTCGGCGGTGTCGCCGACGGCGAGGCCGTAGCGGTCGAGTTTGAGCAGGCGCGCGCCGCCGAACGTGGCGGCTTCGAGGGCGAGTTCGATGTCGGCGTCCTTGCTGAACCCGGCGTTGCGCGCGAACCACTGGGTGCGCTGGAGGTTGTCGCCGGTGCCGTAGGGGCTCCAGAGGTCGCGCACGCCGTCGTTGCCGATGCCCATGGCCACGCCCGCTTCGTCGAGTTCGCGCAGCGGCAGGATCTTCTTGGGCGCCACGGAGGTGAGCCCGATCTTGAGCTCGGCGAGGTCGGCGATGAGGCGGGCGCGGGTGGCGTCGTCGGCGTCGCAGAGGGCGAAGGCGTGGCTGATGACGACCTTGCCGGTGTAGCCGAGGGCGCGGGTGCGCTCGATGATCTGGTCGAAGGTGCGGACGCCGAGTTCGCCGCCGTCGTGAAGGTGGATGTCGATCTCGGCGCCGTGCTTCTCGGCGAGCGCGAAGACGAGGTCGAGGTGGTGTGCGGCGTCGCCGTCGAAGCCTTCGGGGTCGATGCCGCCCACGGTTTTCACGCCGGCGGCGAGGGCCTCGTCCATGAGCTCGGCGGTGCCGGGGCTGGCGAGGATGCCGGTCTGGGGGAAGGCGACGAGTTCGACGTCGATGCGCCCGTCGAGGCGTTCGACGGCTTCGCGCACGGCGTGGACGGCGCCGATGCCGATCCCGGGGTCGATGTCGACGTGGGAGCGGGCGTGGGTGGTGCCGGAGACGCTCATGTTCGTCAGCAGCGCGGTGATGAAGTCCGCGTTGGGAATCCCGAACTCGGCGCGGCGCTCGGCGCCGTAGGCGATGGCGGCGGCGAGGCCGGGCCCGGCGGTGCGGGGCACCCAGGGGCCGCCCCAGAGGGTCTTGTCGACGTGCGCGTGGGCGTCGACGAGGCCGGGGATGACGACGGCGCCGCCGAGGTCCTCGACGTGGGCGCCGTCGGCCGGGAGCGTGTCGGCGACGGCCGCGATCACGCCGTCCTTGACCAGGAGGTCGGTGCGTCCTTCGCGGCCCCAGAGCCGGGCGTCGCGCAGCAGCAGGTCGGTCATGTGCGAATCTCCTTCTTAGCGGTATACCACTAGCCGCGACCGTATACCGTTGACCCGACCCCCGGCCACCCGGCCGGGCCCGTGGAGAGAGCGATCATGACCCGAGCCGAACAGGTCTACCAGGCACTGCGCGAACGCATCGTCACCTTGGGGCTGGAACCCGGCGCGCGCCTCATCGAACGCGACCTCGCCGCCGAGTTCGAGGTCTCCCGCATCCCGCTGCGGGAAGCCATGCAGCGCTTGGCGGCCGACGGCCTCGTCACCACCGTCCCCGGCCAGGGCAGCATCGTCACCGTGCCCACCCCGAAGGACATCGAAGACCTCCTCGACGTGCGCACCGGACTCGAACCGCTCGCCGCCCGCCTCGCCGCGACCGGCGCCGGGCCCGAAGCACTCGCCCGCCTGCGAGCATGCGTGCGCCCCCAGGCCGACCCCGAAGCGCTCACCGACGCGAACGCCGCCTTCCACCGCGAGGTCACCGCGGCCGCGGACAACCCGCTGCTCGCGCAGATCATGGAACCGCTGGAAGCGCGCATGCGCTGGCTCTTCCACCTCGCGGTGGAACTCGACCCGGAGCGCCAGCGCCAGGAGCACGCCGAGCTCCTCGAAGCACTCGAAGCGGCCGACCCCGAACGGGCCGCCGCGATCGCCTTGGCGCACATCGAGAACGGGCGCGGCCCCACCTTGGAGGCGGCACGCCGCTGGCGCCTGGAAGCGGTGGACGCCAAAGAGGCCACGAAGACCCGGAGGCGCCGCGTCAGCGCCTAACGCCACAGGCTGTGCAGCGGGATCTCCAACTCACCGAGCATGTTGCGCAGCAACGGCATCGACAATCCGATCACCGTGCCGGGGTCGCCGTCGATGCGGTCGATGAACGCCGAACCGTAGCCGTCGAGCGTGAACGAACCCGCCACGTGCAGCGGCTCGCCCGTCGCCACGTACGCCGCGATCTCCTCATCGGAGACCTCCGCGAAGTGGACCTCGGTCCCCGCCGAGCGCACGATCTGCCGGTCGGCGGCCACGTCGATCAGGCAGTGCCCCGTGTAGAGCGTCCCCGAGCGCCCGCGCATCCGCTTCCACCGCGAGGTCGCCTCCTCGGGCCCCTCCGGCTTGCCGAGCACCTCGTGCCCGAAGTGCAGCACCGAATCGCACCCGAGCACCAGCGAATCAGGGCCGACCAGGTTCAGGACGGCGTTCGCCTTCATCTCCGCGAGCGTCGCCGCCAGCTCGGCCGGGTCGTGGCCCATCACCCGGCTCTCGTCGACGCCGGAGACGATCACCTGCGGCTCGATCCCGGCCGCCTTCAGCAGCTCGCGCCGCGCCGGCGACTGCGAGGCCAGCACAAACGGACGGCTCAACGGTCCATGCCCTTGCGGGCCGGAACGGACGTGTCGCGCCAGGACCGGCGCACCCGCAGCTGCAGCCCCGGGTTCGACCACGCGGCCCGGCGGCTCGGCGCCTCGGACTCCTCGACCGGGCGCGGCAGGGCCGCGATCAGCCCGACCAGGGCTGCCAGTTCTTCGGGGGAGGGACGACCCCGAAGAACCTTGAGCACAGGCTCATCGGTGGGGTTGCCACGGCGGGCCGGGACGAAGTCCCGGACGACCTTGAGTTCCAGATCCATCGAGCGCTACTCCTCGCCTGTCCTTGAGCCGTCAATCGTCGATATCGAATTCGCGGTGCACCCGCTCCCAGAAGCCGTCGCGGACCCAGATCCGCGCTTCCGGGTGGTCGCGTAGAGAGTAGCCGAGTTCCTTCTCGGCTTCCACCAGCAGCTCCTTGTCGATGACCGTCGGCAGCTGCGGGCCGGGCAGGAGGTCCGCTATATTGTCCGGCCCCCTGGTCAGGAGCCATTTGTGGCCCACGTACTCCCCGATCTGGCGCACCGTCTCGGGGTCGAGCTTCTCACCGGTCTGCGTGGTGCGCACGAACTTCGGCCGGGCCGACTCGGCCTGCGCGAGCGCGTCGGCGGCGTTCATGGTCACGGCCACCGACTGGCGCTGGCCGAACACGGCGGCCGGGCTGGGCACGCGCGGCTCCGGCTGCGTCATCGGCGCCCCGACCATGCTGTACGTGGCCGCGGCGGCGGTGCCGCTCTTGGTGAAGTACGCGCGCAGATCCTCGGCTTCGATGGTGGCGACGGTGTCGGACTCCCAGACGAGGCGCTCGGCCTGGTTGGTGCCGTACGGCGGCTCGACGCCCCACAGGTGGACGCGCACGCCGTAGGCCTGGGCGACCTCGACGGCCGGGACCATGTCCTCGTCGCCCGCGAGGAGGATCGCCTCGTGCACGGCGTGGTGGCGGGCGAGCAGTTCCAGGTCGGAGCGGATCTGGGCGTCGACGCCCTTCTGCTGCCCGCGCGAGTTGAGGTTCCCGAGGCGGACCTTGACGAACTCCATGTTGGCGATGACCCGCTGGTCCACTGTCGGGACGCGGTCGCGGGCGGCGTCGAACCAGTACAGGCGCAGCAGCTCGCCGTCGGAGAGGTGGTGGGCGGCCCGTTCGATGAGGGATTTGATGAGCTTCTCGGCGTCGACCCGGTAGTCGCGGCGGGAGGTGGCGTCGAGCAGGAGCTCCGCGGCCGCCGCGTAGAGGTAGCCGACGTCGATCAATATGGCGTACCGCCGGGACGGGAGCCCTGGCAGCATCCCTCCGATTGGTGTCATGGCCCACTCCCAACGTCGGGCGGGACGAATTGTCCCGCTTCCCCCAGCTGTATAAGACGGTACCCGGATCGGACCCCAGGGATGGGAGTGGTGCGCGTCGCTTCGCGTGGCACGGCGGTTTCCCCCGGTCGCGGGCGGGGCGTGGACAGCGGACGTGTGGTGGTCTCACCGGATCGGGTGAGAGGAAACGGAAAGGGGCGGCGCGAGCTGTCCACATTTACGGCTCGCAAGCTTCGCCGTGGCTAGTCCGCGCCGCCCCTGAAGCCTTGCTACAGCGGGATGTTGCCGTGCTTCTTGGCGGGCAGCTCGTCGCGCTTGGAGGCGTTCATGCGCAGGCCGCGCACGAGCATCGCGCGCGTCTCGCGCGGCTGGATGACCGCGTCGATGAGGCCGAGCTCGGCCGCGACGTACGGGTTGTTCAGCTTCTCCTCGTACTCGCCCATGAGCTCGGCGCGCTTGGCCTGCTCGTCGTCGGCCTTGGCGAGCTCGCGGCGGTACAGGATGTTGACCGCGCCCTGCGACCCCATGACCGCGATCTCCGCGGTCGGCCAGGCCAGGCACAGGTCGGCGCCGACGCCCTTGGAGCCCATGACGCAGTACGCGCCGCCGTAGTCCTTGCGGCACACCACGGTGAGCTTGGGGACGGTGGCCTCGGCGTACGCGTAGATGAGCTTCGCGCCGCGGCGGATGATGCCGTCGTGCTCCTGGGAGGTGCCGGGCAGGAAGCCCGGGACGTCCACGAAGGAGATGATCGGGATGTTGAAGGCGTCGCAGAAGCGGATGAACCGCGCGGCCTTCTCCGAGGCGTCGATGTCGAGGCAGCCCGCGAAGTGCATGGGCTGGTTGGCGACCACGCCGACGGGCTTGCCGTCGAGGCGCCCGAAACCGGTGATGATGTTCTTCGCGAACAGCGCCTGGGTCTCCAGGAACTCGCCGTCGTCGAGGACGGACTCGACGACCTTGTGCATGTCGTACGGCTGGTTGGCCGAGTTCGGGATGACCGTGTCCAGCGCCAGGTCGTCGGCGGTCAGGTCGAGGTCGAAGTCCTTGGACTCGTAGGCCGGGGGCTCGTCGAGGTTGTTCGACGGCAGGTACGACAGGAGGTGCTTGACGTACTCGAGCGCGTCGCCCTCGTCCGAGGCGAGGTAGTGGGCGTTGCCGGCCACCGCGTTGTGGGTGCGGGCGCCGCCCAGCTCCTCCATGCCCACGTCTTCGCCGGTCACGGCGCGCACGACGTCGGGTCCGGTGATGAACATGTGGGAGGTCTGGTCGACCATGATGGTGAAGTCGGTGATCGCGGGCGAGTACACGGCGCCGCCCGCGCACGGGCCCATGATGAGCGAGATCTGCGGGATGACGCCCGAGGCGCGCACGTTGCGGAAGAAGATCTCCGCGTAGCCGCCGAGGGAGGCCACGCCCTCCTGGATGCGGGCGCCGCCGGAGTCGGAGATGCCGATGATCGGGCGGCCGGTGCGCAGCGCCAGCTCCTGGATCTTCGTGATCTTCTCGCCGGAGACCTGCCCGAGCGAGCCGCCGAGGACCGTGAAGTCCTGCGCGAACACGCACACCTCGCGGCCCTCGATGGTGCCGTAGCCGGTGACGACGCCGTCGCCGTAGGGCCGGTTGGCCTCCATGCCGAAGCTGGTGGAGTGGTGGCGGCGGAGGCTGTCGAGTTCGACGAACGACCCCTCGTCGAGCAGCTGCTCAAGGCGTTCGCGGGCGGTGCGCTTGCCCTTCTCGTGCTGCTTCTCGATCGCCCGGGGGTTCCCGGTGGCCGCTTCGGAGAGGCGCTCAGCCAGGTCGGTGAGCCGCCCGGCGGTCGTGTGGAAGTCGATGTCGGTCACGCTTCGGATCGTATCGACTGCTTCAGTGGTTACGCTATGCGCGTGGACACACCGATGAGAAAGCCACTGGACCGGCACGAGCTCTGGTCGCTGTTGTCGGAGAAGTCCGACTTCTGGACCGAACTCGATGTGGTGCAAGTCACTGGATCGACGAACGCGGACCTCGCGAACGCCGCCAAGCACGGCGCGCCCGAGGGCAAGGTCCTCATCAGCGAGGAGCAGCAGCACGGCCGCGGCCGCCTCGACCGGAAGTGGATCAGCCCGGCCCGCGCCGGACTCACCATGTCGTTCCTCCTGCGGCCCACCGTCCCGCGCGAGCAGTGGGGCACGCTGAGCCTGCTCACCGCCGTCGCCCTCGAGGAAGCGCTCCGGGCCGTGTGCGGGGTGCACGCGAAACTCAAGTGGCCCAACGACGTCCTCCTCGACGGACGCAAGGTCTGCGGCATCCTCGCCCAGGTCGAGGGGAGCGCCGTGATCGTCGGCGCGGGCCTCAACGTCTCCCTCACCGAGGACGAGCTGCCCGTCCCCGAGGCCACCTCGCTGGCGCTCGCAGGGGCCTCGACGCTCGACCGCGCCGAGATCGCCGCGGGCTTCCTCGCGCACGTCGCAGCGGTCTACGAGACCTGGAACGAGCGGGGCCCCTCCTCCGTCATCGAACGCTGGCGCCGGAATTCGGCGACCCTCGGACGCCATGTGGCGGTATCGTTCCCGAACGGCCGCAACCTCACCGGTCGCGCCGTGGGCATCGACGACAACGGCTGCCTCCAGGTCGCCGCCGAGGACGGCACCGTGGAGACCGTCGCCGCAGGCGACATCGTCCACCTGCGGCCCCAGGACTGAAGGGGCCGCGCAGCACGAGCGAAGGAGTGGCGTATTGGCGGACCAGGCGCGCAGCGGCGGCGATCCCGACACCCGGTGGGCCCGGCAGCCTCCGGGACCGACCGGCCTCGACCCCGCTTCCGAAGGGCTCTACCGGCTCCTCCTGTCCAAGACCGACGCGACGGCCTCCCAGCTCGCCGCCGACGCCGGGCTCGACGCCGCGCAGACCGGGCACCTCCTCATGCGCCTGGTCGACGACGGCTTCGCCACGATGGTCGCCGACTCCCGCTTCCGCGCGGTCGGGCCCGACACCGTCCTCGGCGCGCGCATCGCCTCCCAGCTCGGCGGCGTCCTCGGCGAGTACGAGGCGCTGCGCGAACTCCTCGAGATCCACCGAACCGGGACCGGCCCCGGCGGCGAGCGGGGCGGCTGGGAGGTCGTCTCCGGGCCCGTCGCCATCCGCTCGCGGCTGCGCCAGCTGAAGGCGGGCGCGGAGAAGAGCCTGCGCACGTTCGTGCGCCCGCCCATGGTCCTGCCCGTGCCCGAGGCGGCCCTCCACGAGGACCTGCAGGCCCGCGGGGTCTGCCACCGCGTCCTGTTCGACCGGGCGGTGCTCGACATCGACCCGTACTCCGACTACCTGCGCCACGCGCTCGCCTCGGGCGACGAGGTGCGGTTCGCGAAGCGCCTGCCGCTCAAGCTCCTGGTCGTGGACGACAAGACGGCGCTCATGGAGGAGGCGGGCGGCCTCCCGAAGGCGATCGTCACCGGCAACCGCTCCATCGTGGAGCTCGCGGGCGCGCTGTTCGACCAGTTGTGGTCCACGGGCATCCCGGCGACCTCGGCCGCCAGCAGC
The DNA here is from genome assembly GCF_055586545.1 of Glycomyces sp. NPDC050141. Taxonomy (NCBI): domain Bacteria; kingdom Bacillati; phylum Actinomycetota; class Actinomycetes; order Glycomycetales; family Glycomycetaceae; genus Glycomyces; species Glycomyces sp. NPDC050141. The sequence continues at coordinate 86,563 of NZ_JBVJHZ010000018.1, forward strand.
GGGGAGCGGCTCGACGAGGACGACGCGGTCCTGCTGGGGCTCTTGATCGCCGGGCTCACCGACCAGTCGATCGCCTCGAAGCTCGGGATCGGCCTGCGCACGGTGCAACGACGCGTGCGCGAGCTCATGGACCTGGCCGATGTGGACACCCGCATCCAGCTGGGCTGGCACGCCGCCAAGAACGGCTGGGTCCCTTAGCGCTGGGCCCCTTGGTGAATACGAACGGCACACGGGTTCGGGGGTTTCGCCGGAATCGTGGGGCGAACGGCGCGGCCAAGGTGTTGTAGTGTGCTTTTGACATTGGTACCAGCGGCGCGAGCCGTGTACGAGTATTGCCCCCGCCCGTTCTCACTCCTGGAGGTCCGCAGTGGGATATCCCGACGATCAGCTCGCCCGCGGCGAAGTGGTCAAGCTGCACACCCGCCCGCACTGGAAGGAAGGTGTCGGCCCGGTCCTGTGGTTCGTCGTCTTCCTGGCGATCGCCGCCATCGCGATCACGTTCACGGCCAAGATCGACGCGTCCTGGGCCATGTGGCTGATCCTCGCCGAGGTCGTCATCTTCCTGGCGCTGCTCATCTGGCTGTCGGTGCTGCCGTGGATCCGCTGGCGCTCGACCCACTACGTCATCACCGACCAGCGCATCATGTGGCGCGAAGGCCTCGTGACCCGCGAGAGCCGCCACATCCCGCTGGCGCGCGTGAACACCGTGTCGTACACCCAGAACGTGATGGAGCGGATCTTCGGCTTCGGCGACATGAACATCGACTCGGCTTCGGACGACGGCGAGATCAACCTGATCGACGTCCCGAAGGTCGACAAGACGAAAGCCCTGCTCTACCAGCTGGCCGAGGACGACCGCTCGCGCCGTGCGGGCGACGGCGACGGCACCTGATCCAGGCGTGGTGAAAGGCCCGTGCCGTTGCGGCGCGGGCCTTCTGCGTTATTTCGCTTCGGCGAGTTCGGGCTGGTGGCGGAAGACCCAGGTGCGGTAGGCGAAGAACCGGAAGACCGAGCCGAGGCCGACGCCGACGACGTTCGCGGCGATGTTCACCGCGAGGTCGGTGCCGAAGACCTGCGGCCAGATCTGGGCGAGGCCTGAGTTGGCCCACAGGCAGGCGAGCGAGATGAGCAGGCCGATGCCGTTGAAGAGGAAGTAGAGCGCGTACTGGCGGTGGGCGGCGGCGCTGCCGCGGCGCTCGCGCCAGGTCCAGTGCCGGTTGCCGAAGAACGCGACGGTCATGGCGATGACCGCGGAGATGATCTTGGCGTACCAGTAGGACCAGTCGAGGCCAAGGAACATCAGGTTGAACAGCCCGATGTCGATGACGTAGGCGACGCCGCCGACCCCGGCGAAGCGGATGAGCTCGGCGGCGTGGCGCGTGACCCACCCGGCAGCACGCCCGAACAGACCCGGGAGGCCGCGGCGGGCCGGACGCTGCGGCGGAGTCTCAATGGAGGTCGACATCAAGCCACAGCCTACCCGCAGCGGCGAGGGGGCGATACCGCCGAGGACGCCTCGGGGCCGCTATTCGGCGGTTTCGTCGCCTTTCGGGGCGGCGACCGCGACGACGCCCACGATGAACGGGTCGTCGCCGCGTTCGAAGCGGATCACCGCGTCCTCTCCGGTCGCGACGCGGTAGACGTTGACGTCGACGCCGAACGCGTACCAGTCCGGGTTCTCCACGGCCCCTTGCGCATGGCACGTGGCCGGTTCGCCCAGGCCCTGCCCGCCCGCGCTGAGGCCGTCGCCGCCGCGGTAGCGCGAGCCGCCCCACAGGGTCGCCGCGATCTGGACCTCGCCGCCGTCCTCGACCTCGATCTCGGTGTCTGAAGCGCGGGGCCCGTCGTAGACCGCGACCTCGGTGGCCGCCGCCCCCGGCTCGGCGTAGACCACCGTCAGCGACCAGCCCGCCCAGCGCTCCTCGACGCAGTCCGCGCCCAGGTCGATCGGCCAGTGGTCGCACTCGGAGGTCGGCAGCGCGTGGTTGTCCGTGGCGACCCAGTACTCGCCGCCGCCCGTCACGAGGTCGGTGACCTCGACGAACGCCTGCTGCCCGGGTTCCATGTCGCGCACCGCCGCCGCGCTCAGGCCGGTCCAGGACCCGCCCGGCCCCGCGAGTGCGACCTCGGTAGGCAGGCTGTCTTCGATCCCGGCCCAGTAGAGGCCGGCCCATTGGATCTCGGCGCTGCCGGGGACGTCGAGCACGGCCCCGGAGACGGCGTCGCCTTCGCGCCCGGGCGGCGCGGTCTCGGGCTTGTACGCCTTCATCGGCCAGCGGTCGCCCGCGCCGATCGCGACGGCCTCGCGGCAGCCGGGGACCGAGCAGGTCAGCCAGGTGTTCCCGGCGGCGGTGACGCCGGTGGCGTCGACGCTCGCGAACCCGACCTCGCTCCCTGCGGGTGCGATCGGCACCTGCAGCGAGGTGGTCCCGCTGATGCCCGGGCCCTCGACCGCGACCTCGAACGTCTGGTAGCCGCTCACGTCCTCGCCGATCATGATGCGCACGTTGGCTTCCGCCGGGTCGGGCATCGCGGCGATCGAGCAGTGGACGACCGAGCCCTCTTCGGCGCAGGTCCAGCCGGGGTCGGCGGTCTCGGAGGCGAGCGTGATCCCGGCGGGCATCGTGATGTCGAGCGTGACGCGCTCGGACGCGGCCTGGCCCCGGCCGCGGGACTCGGCGGCCGATTCGGCGACGGGCGCGTAGCCGCCGCCGCGTCGTCCGGACTCCCCGACCGGTGCTGCTTGTCCCCCAGTCGTTGCAGCCCGCTCGGTCACCGGCGCGTAGGCGCTGCCGCTCGGGGCTTCGAGCGTGATCGGGAGGATCGCTTCGCCGCCCGCGACGAGGCCGCTCGAGCCGAGCCCGTGCTCGATCGCGTAGGCGGCCGGAGTCGCGGCGGGCGGTTCGGTCTCGTCCCCGGGTTCGGGCCGCGGCGCGGCCGGGTCCTCCGGTTCGGGTTCGGGGTCCGGCTCCGGAGGCCGCGGGCCGGGCGTCTGGGTCTCGTCCTCGGGCGCTGCGGGCACGACCACCGAGTCCTCGGGGGCGGCCTGCGGCGGCTGCTCCTCCTCGTCGCCGGTGAGCGCGAAGACGGCCACTGCGGCGGCGACCGCCACGGCCGTGCCCGTCGCGACGGTGCCCTTGGTGCCGAGCTGCTGCACGATCCGGCGGACCCAGTTCGCGAAGGCCTTGAACGGCGCGAACAGGAACGCCAGCGCCCCGCCGAACGCGATCCCGGCGGCCGAGACCGCGCCCGCAGCGAGGTACGGGGAGGCCGCGCCGCCGAGGAAGATCACGGCGATGACGCCGCGCAGCCCCGAGTTCAACTCGGTGAGCTCGGCGAACAGCAGGTTGCAGGTGACGCACGAGTCGAGGTGGTCGTCCACTTTCGACGCGTCGCGCTCGCCGAGCTTGCCGCGCACGCGCGCGCCGATGCGGTCGACGGTCCAGCGGCACTCCTCGCGCGGGGAGTCGGCCGCGTGCTCGCTCAGGTAGTTCTGGCGCAGCTTCTCGCGGGCGCGGTAGGCGAGCGCGGAGACCCCGTTCGGGGTCATGCCGAGCATGGTGGCGATCTTGGCCGGGGAGTCCTCCTCGACCTCGGTGTGCCACAACACCATTCGCCAGCGCTCGGGGAGCTTCCCGAAGGCGAGGGCGGCGTAGCGGCGCTCCTGGCCCTCGACGGCGGGGTCGACGTAGATCTCGCCGGAGTCGTGGGCGGTGAGGTCGTCGGTGAACTCGACCTTCTTGTCGCGGCGGACGCGGTCGTAGAAGGTGTTGCGGAGGGTCTGGAGCATGTAGGGGCGGAAGGCGAGGTCGGGGCCGCCGCCTTCGCGGAAGGTGTGGAGGAGTTTGGCGAACGCCTCGGAGACGAGGTCGTCGGCGCCGGCCGGGTCGCGGGAGAGGATGCGGGCGAGGCGGCGCGCGGAGTGGACGTGGCGTTCGTAGAGGACGGCGTAGGCGGTGGTGTCGCCGCCGCGGGTGGCGGCGATGAGCTCGGGGTCGGAGCGGGTCTCGGGGCCATCGAAGGGGTCGAGGTGGCGGGGATCGCCGGCGGGGACGGTCTCGGGCATCGTTCGCCGGTGCTCCTTCCATGTTGCGCCGAGCTCGTACGATCGGGGGGCTCGGGTTTGTTCGCTCGCGGGCCTTCGAGTGGAGGAATACCCGTTGTCCCCGTAGACGAGCCTTCCTTGACTTAACGATCGAGTACGCCTCGAGTTGCGCCCGTTCAGCCGTTCGGGCAAGGTTCCGGCGAACTGGACATTGCCGCGAGTTTAGGGCAGAAACCCGGCATAACCGTGAATTGTGATGTGATTGTGACCAGGTGTGATCGTATTGGGACTTCCCGCCCTGGTTCCAGTCAACTGTCGGAATTGCGTCAAGCGATTGCGTACAGTTTGCTCACGCATTCCCGGCCGACAACGACGCAAGGGAGGTGAACGATGCCCGCATCGGTCCTGCTCGCGCTCCTCGCCGCCACGGCCCTGCTGGCCCTGACGCCCGCGCTGGTGCGCCGCTACGACCCCGACGAGCGCATGATCGCCGACCGGGCGTCGTCCGACGCGCGCGTCCTCGACCGCGAAGGCCACCGGGGCACCCGCCCGACCTCCCACGACAGCGCCATCCACGACAGCGCCGACCTCGGCCTCCCCGGGCAGGCCGGGGACGACCACTCCCTGGACGAACTCCTCGACGGCCAAGGCCTTCCCGCGCAATCGAACTCACGCGGGTGGGAGCGGCGCGGCACGCGCCGCGGCGACTCGGTACGGTTGGAGACCGACGAGTCGTACTCCGGCGAGGAAGACCCCGAGATGCACGAGCAGGCCAGGCTCCGGCAGATGCGCGCCGAATGGTGGCGGCGGCGCCACCGCCGCATCCTCTACGTGCTCATCGCACTCACCGTGCTCGAGCTCGCAGGGGTGGCGGTCGCCGGTCCCGGGTTCTGGATCGGCGCGGGCCTGTCCGCGGCGGCCCTCGGCGGCTACGTGTACTTCCTGCGCGACCGCGCCAAGCGCCGCCGCCCCCGCCGCAGGCCCAAGGCGATGATCACCGCCGAGCCCGAGCACGACGAGGTCGGACCGCCCACCTACGTGCCCGAGCAGCCCGACGGCGACGAAGACGACGAGGACACCGTCCCCCGCGAGTCGTACCTGTTCGAGAACGGCACGATCGGCGACGAGCCGTCCCCGCCGCCGCGCCCGGACCCGCGCCGCCCCGACGGCCCCGCCGGGGTCCGCGGCCGCTCCTACGAGGCCCCCGCCAAGCTCGAGCGCTAGCTCCAGGTCACACTCGACCTGCGGCTAAACTTGCCCGGTTATGCCTGATGAGGAACCGCAGCACCGCCACATCCTGACGTTCAACTTCCGTCAAGGACGCAACAAGCCCCGCCACGACGACGCGTTCGCGTCCCTGTGGCCGGACTTCGGCCTGGACTGGAAACCCGAGCACGGCCGGATCGACTTCCCGGCGCTGTTCGAGCGCACCGCCCCCCTGATCCTGGAGATCGGCTCGGGCAACGGCGAGGCGACCGCCGCGATGTGCGCGGCAGACCGGGACCGCGACCTCCTCGCGGTCGAGGTCTACCCGCAGGGCATCGCCGACCTCATGGCGCGCGGCTTCGAGCAGCAGCTCGACAACCTGCGCGTGTACCAGGGCGACGCGCTGCCCCTCATGTGGCACGGCATCGCGCCCGGGTCGCTCGACGAGATCCGCGTGTACTTCCCCGACCCGTGGCCGAAGAAGCGCCACCACAAGCGCCGCATCATCCAGACCGCGCACGTCCAGACCATGGCCGGCCTGCTGCGCCCGGGCGGCCTCATCCACTGCGCCACCGACATCGCCGACTACGCCGAGCAGATGCTCGAAGTGCTCACGGCCGAACCGGCCCTGGAGAACACCGCCGACGGCTACGCCCCGCGCCCCGAGCACCGCCCGATCACGAAGTTCGAACGCCGCGGCGTCAAAGCGGGCCGCGACATCTTCGACCTGCTCTTCCGCAAGCGCTAAGCCGTGAGGCGGCGGTGCCAGGCCGCTGCTGAGGCGTCGGTGAGGGACGCGACCTGGTCGATGGCGACGCGCAGCCGCGCGGCGTCGTCCGAGGCGAGCTTCCACGACTCGGCGAACATGGGCTCCAGGGCGTCCGGGCCCCGGTCGCACAGGACCGCGACGAGTTCCTGCAGGATCTCGCGCTGGCGGGTGTACCAGGATTCGTCGCTGCGCGGCTGCATGACGTAGCACCAGGCGATGCCTTTGAGCAGGGCGCATTGGACGCGTTCGCGTTCGGGGACGACGAGGTCGGCGTCGTAGCGGTGGAGGCGGCCGTCGCCGAACTGGGCGCGGGTGGCCGAGGCGGCGGCGTTCACGAAGCGGCCCACCATGGTCGAGGTGAAGTTCTTGACCGAGACCATCGCGCCGAACGAGCCGTCGTAGTCGTGGATGCCGGCCAGGACCGGGTCGGCCAGGAGCTCGCGGAGCGCTTCGCCGAGGTGGGCGGGCGATTCGTCGCTGTAGCGGCCGGTGACGGCCTCGCAGACGCGGGCCTGCTCGTCGGGGTCGCGCATGAGCTCGGCGAGGTTGATGTAGCCGCCGTGGAGGCCGTCCTCGACGTCGTGCACCGAGTAGGCGACGTCGTCGGACCAGTCCATCACTTGGGCCTCAAGGCATTTGACGCCTTCGGGGGCGCCGCCGCGCAGCCACGCGAAGACGGGCAGGTCGTCCTCGTAGGCCCCGAACTTGCGCACTCCCGGGCGGGCGGACCACGGGTACTTGCAGGTCGCGTCGAGCGAGGCGCGGGTGAGGTTGAGGCCCACGGAGCGGCCGTTCCCGTCGAGCACCTTCGCTTCGAGGCGGGCGAGGACGCGGAGGGTCTGGGCGTTGCCCTCGAAGCCGCCGCAGGGCCCGGCGATCTCGTGGAGGGCGTCTTCGCCGTTGTGCCCGAACGGCGGGTGGCCGAGGTCGTGGGCGAGCCCGGCCACGTCGACGACGTCGGGGTAGCAGCCGAGCGCGGAGCCCATCTCGCGGGAGATCTGGGCGACCTCGAGGGAGTGGGTGAGGCGCGTGCGCAGGAAGTCGTCGGTGCCGGCGGTGTGCACCTGGGTCTTGTCGGCGAGGCGGCGGAACCCGGCGGAGTGGAGGATGCGGGCGCGGTCGCGCTGGAACGGGGTGCGGACCGAGTCCGGCTCGGCGACCAGCCGCTCCTCGGCGGGCCAGCGCGCCTGGAGGCTGCGGAGAACGGGATCGGTCACGCCATCGAGCGTAGCGCGGCCGATCCCGTCCTTTGAGGTGTTGATCCCTCGTGATGCGCGGTGTTCATCCCGCGGCGGGGAGTGTTAATCCTTCAGGTAGAGGCGCATGACGCCGGTGCCGTCGCCGTCCTGGGCGCCGTGGGCCCAGGCGAAGGCCGAGAGCGGTTCGAGGCCGGAGTAGTCCTCGGGGTCGCCTTCGACGATGCTCGCGAGGTCGACCCAGGCGATGACGGAGCACTCGGCGGGGGCGTTCCCGGAGAAGTCGCGGAAGCGGTCGTCGTCGGCGAGCTTGCCTTCGGCGGTCGCGGACCCGGTGTAGCTGAGCTCGGAGCCGTCCACTTCGACGCCTTCGGGGAGGGGTTCGCCCTCGCTCCAGGTCGCGATGAGGTCTTCGAGCTCGGCGGCGCGGTCCTCGGCGAGGTGCGCGGCGAAGAACAGCGAGTCGGGGTCGAAGTCCTCGCTGGCGTCGACGTCGGCGCCGCCGGTGAGGGTGGCTCCGGCGAGGAGGCCCGCGAAGTCGCCCACGGCGGTCTCCATCTCGCCGAAGTCGGGGCCGTAGGTCTCCTCGACGTACGGGTCGTCCTCGGTCCCGGCGGACCAGTAGCGGGCGTCGAGCTCCCAGTAGCGCTCCTCGTCCTCGGCGGCGAGGGTGTCGGCCCAGTACTGGGCGTCGAGCTCCATGTACTCGGCGTACTCGGCGTCGGTGAGCGGCGCTTCGACCGCTTCGGCCTCGGCTTCGACGCCGTAGAACTCCTCGAAGAAACCGAGCCAGCCCTGGGTGATCTCGTCGATGTTCTCGGGGACGTAGGCGGCGACGGCGAGGTCGGCGGCGGGCTGCTCGCCCATGGTGTCCATGAGGCCCTCGGTGCCGGTCCACAGGTGTGCGGCGTCGCCGAACATCCGGTAGGTGACCTGGAAGCCCTGGTCGAACGCGGAGAAGCCGTAGATGACGTGGCCGGAGTAGAGGTCCTTGACGGCGTCGCCCTCGGCGCCGGTGGTCATCTCGGCGAGGTCGCCGACGGCCTCCATGTCGATCCAGTGGACGAGGATCTGGTCCTCGTCGAGCCACTGGCGGGCCTCGCTGTACTGGTCGGATTCGGCGAGGGGCTGGTCGGCGGCCTCGGTCGAGGCGGCGGCGAGCGCGTCGGCCGCGCCCTCCTCGCCGATGACGACGAGGACGTGGTCGTCCTCGACCTTGTAGGCGAACTGCTCCTCTTCGGTGCCGGCGGCGCTGCGGATCTGGGCCATGCCGTCCTCGGCGGCGTCCGCGTCGGTGCTGGCGAGGCTCAGGACGGCGTAGGTCTGGCCGTCGTGGTCCCAGGTGGCGAGGCCGTGGCGGAGGCCGAGCCAGGAGTTGACGTCCTCCTCGGCGTCGACGCCTTCGATGCCGGACTCCTCGATGAAGCCGTCGATGAGCTCGTCGGTGTCGTCGTAGTCCTCGAGGTCGTCGAACTTCTGGAGGTGCTCCAGGAGCTTCGGGGTCTGGTCGAAGGACGGGTCGAGGTTGAGCTCGACGTACATGCTCGCGGTGGCCGGGAAGCTCTCGGCCGGGTCCGGGCCGCGGTTGAGGACGAACTTGAACAGGACGACGGCGCCGACGGCGGCGAGGAGCACGACGGAGAGGATCGCGGCTACGGCGACCTTCGGGCCGCGCCCGCGTCCGTTCCTGGAGGGCGGCACGGGGACCGGCGTGTAAGCGCCCGGCGGCATGTAGGCCCCCGGCGGCTGCTGCGGAACTCCCGGTTCCACATAGGGCTGGGGCTGGTACGCGCCCGGCGGCGGCCCGTAGGCGCCCGGGGGCGGCTGGTTGGGGTCGCCGGGGTACGGCTGGGGGCTGGCATCGCTCGACATCCTTCGACGCTACGGCCGCTGTGCAACAGCCGTATCCCGGGAACGTGCCAGATGCGACACCGCCCGGCGGGCCGGTGAGCGAACGGTGCCTTTAGAACTCGTAGACCTGGCCGGGGCGGACGACCTCGACGGGCCCGGTGTAGGCGGCGCGGGCCTCGGCGAGGGTCTGGTCCTTGGCGTTCCAGGGTTCGACGAGGTGGGTCAGGAGCAGGCGGGCGGCCCCGGACTTCGTGGCGTACTCGCCCGCTTCCTTACCCGTCAGGTGCACGTCCTTCGGGTTGTCGCGGCCCTCCAGGTAGGAGGCCTCGGCGAGGAGCACGTCGCAATGGGTCGCGAGCGTCTCCAGGGCCTGGCAGGGCCCGGAGTCGGAGGTGTACGCGAGGGAGGACCCGGCGTGCTCGACGCGGAGGCCGAAGGTCTCCACGGGGTGGGCGACGCGCTCGGCGGTGACGGTGAGCGGGCCCAGGTCGAACGTGCCGGACTGGAGCTCGCGGAAGTCGTAGACGTCGCGCATGTTCGGGCTGCACAGCTCGCCCTGGCCGCCGTACGCGGCGACGATGCGGTCGGCGACGCCGGTGGGGCCGTAGAGCGGCAGCGGGTGCCCGGGCGCGTTCGAGGCGTAGCGGCGCATGACGGCGTACGCGCAGGCGTCGAAGAAGTGGTCGGCGTGCAGGTGGGTGACGATGACCGCGTCGATCAGGTGCGGGTCGAGGTGCTTCTGCAGTTCACCGAGCGAGCCGGTGCCGAAGTCGATGAGCAGCCGGTAGCCGCCCGCTTCGACCAGGTAGGCCGAGCAGGGGGTGTCGGGTGCCGGGAATGAGCCGGCGCAGCCGATAACCGTCAGTTTCATGGCAGATCACACCTTGTCCAGTACGGCCGCCGCCGCGTTCGGGAACAGGTTCCCCAGGAACCGGCGCGCGGTCCTGGTGAAGGCCTCCGGGTCGCCGGTCGCGAGGAACCGGTGCTCGGCGGGTTCGGTGCGGGCGGCCAGGAGGTCGTGGTCGGTGAGCACGCGGTAGAGTTCGCGCGCGCTCTCGCTCGCGGAGTTCACCAGTGTCACGTCCTCTCCCATCACCAGTCCTATGAGTCCCGACAGCAGCGGATAGTGGGTGCAGCCCAAGACGACAGTGTCGACGTCGGACTGCTGTAGCGGCTCAAGGTACCCCTGGGCGAGGCCCAGGAGCTGTCGGCCGGTTGTCACACCGCGTTCCACGAAATCCACGAACGCCGGGCAGGCCACCGCGGTCGCCTTGACGTCCGGGACGGCGTTGAAGGCGTCCAGGTACGCGCCCGAGGAGATCGTGGAGACCGTCCCGATGACCCCGACCCGGCCGGTGCGCGTCGTCGCGACGGCGCGGCGGACGGCGGGCCGGATGACCTCGACGACAGGGATGTCGTAGCGTTCGCGGATGTCGGCCAGCGAAGCCGCCGCGGCGGAGTTGCAGGCGATCACGAGCGCTTTGACCTCCTGTTCGACCAGGTGGTCGCAGACGTCGAGCGAGAACTTGCGGACCTCGGCGATGGGCCGGGGGCCGTAAGGGACATGGGCGGTGTCGCCGACGTAGACCAGTTGCTCGGCGGGCAGCAGTTCGCTGATCGATCGGGCGACGGTCAGGCCTCCGACACCGGAGTCGAAGATCCCGATGGGCGCGTCGTTCATGGGCTCCGAGCGTACGTCCAAACGGGCCTGGAACGCCCCTGCTCGTCACGGGAATGTCGCCAAAATGACAGGGTGGCGATCGCCACAGAATCGGTGTTCTCGTGGCGTTCATGTCGGACCCGTGGGCGAGAGTCGAGGCAGGCGTGATCTACCCACCCTGGGCGGGAAGTCCGCCCGCGCCGGGCCGCGCCTCCCCGCGCGCGCCGCTTCGCTTGCGCGGCAAGGCCCTCGCGGGCCCGGTGGTGCGGGTCGGCTAGGCGCGCAGCATGACGAACGCGGCGAACAGCGTGATCGTGGAGGCGGCCATGAACATCCACGGCACGCCCTTGAAGCGCAGCGTCGCGAAGGCCATCATCGCCAGGAGCATGCCGATCACGCCGCAGGAGATGAACGCCGGGGTGAACCAGGCGGGGCTCTCGCCGAAGACGCGGAACAGGCCGACGATCGCGGTGGCGACACCGGCGAGCACGAGGACGAGCGCCCACGAGGCGACACCGGCGAGGCGCCGCAGGCGCACCGCGGGCTTCTCGGGGCGCAGCGGCGCGGCGTCCTTCGCAGAGGCGATGCCGCCCTGGATGCTGCCGAGGGCGCCGGAACTGGTCGGCGTCGGGTCGTCAAGTGCCGCAGTGCTCTGCGGCGCCGAGCCTTGCCGGGGCAGCCCGCCCGGCTTGCGGAGCGAGACGGAACGCAGCTTGAGCTTGCCGGCGGAACTCATGCGGCCAGGCTAGCAAGCCACTGAGGACGCCTCAGGATCGCACCGCGGCCGTGCGGCCGAAATCGCCGAAACCGGAAACAACCAAACGGCCGGGCCGCGCAATGTCGTACCCGCAGCGCACCCTTGCACGAGGGGCGACGGAATCGACACACCCGACCCCGGGTGGCGGTCACCGCAAACGAAACGGCCAGGCCGCGCTTTCGCGCTGCCCGGCCGTTCGCTCGTTCCGTTACGCCCAGACCTGGCCGTCGAGGGCGTTCGCCGCCTCGTCCAGGCCGTCCGAGTACGCACCCGTCGACAGGTACTTCCAGCCGCCGTCGGCCACCAGCATCGCGATGTCCGCCGACCGGCCCGCCTTCGCGGCCTCGCGCGCCAGCGCGAGCCCCGCGTGGAGCACCGCGCCCGTGGAGAGCCCCACGAACAGGCCCTCCTCGCTGAGGATCTCGCGGGTCCGCCGCAGCGCGTCCTCGGTCCCGACCGACAGCCGCCGGTCGAGCACCTTCTCGTCGTACAGCTCGGGCACGAACCCCTCGTCGAGGTTCCGCAGCCCGTACACCAGCTCGCCGTAGCGCGGCTCGGCCGCGACGATCTGGACGCCCGGCGCCTGCTCGCGCAGGTACCGGCCGACGCCCATGAGCGTCGCCGTCGTCCCCAGCCCCGCCACGAAATGCGTGATCTCAGGCAGGTCCCGCAGCAGCTCCGGCCCGGTGCCCTCGTAATGCGCGGCCGCGTTCGCCGGGTTCGCGTACTGGTTGAGCATCACCAGGTCGGGGCGTTCGGCACTCATCGCGCGCGCCTTCGCCACGGCCGCGTTCGACCCGCCCGCGGCCGGGGAGAACACGATCTCAGCGCCGAACGCGGCCAGCAGCTGCCGCCGCTCCACCGAGGTGTTCTCGGGCATGACGGCGATGAGCTTGTAGCCCTTGCGCCGCGCCAGCATCGCCACCGCGATGCCGGTGTTCCCCGAGGTCGGCTCGAGGATCGTCGAACCGGGCCGGAGAAGCCCGTCGGCCTCGGCGGCCTCGATCATCTTCGCGGCGACCCGGTCCTTGACCGAGCCGGTCGGGTTCGCGCCCTCGAGCTTCACCCACAGCCGGACGTCCGGCGAGGGCGAGAGCCGCGGGAGTCCGACGAGCGGCGTGTCGCCGAGCGTCGCGGTGATGTCCGTGAAGCGTGCCACGGCCGGTCCCTTCTGCGAACTACATGCCGCCCGCGACGGCGGGGAGGATGGTGACCTGGTCGCCGTCGGCGAGCGCCGCGCCGAGCCCGCCGATGAACCGCACGTCCTCGTCGTTGATGTACACGTTCACGAAGCGGTGCAGCGTGCCCTCGTCGGTGACGACGCGGCCCTTGAGGCCGGCGTGCTGCGAGTCGAGGCTGTCGAACAGCTTCGCGAGCGTGTCGCCCTCGCCTTTGACGAGCTTCTGGCCGCCGGTGTGGGTGCGGAGGATGGTGGGGACGCGGACTTCAACGGACATGATGGATTTCCTTCGATTCTCGGAACAGCCCGGCAGGGGCCGTCGATATGGCTGGTGCGCAGCGGGAACTGCATACTGCATGGCGAACGCCGGGCCGGGCCCGGCGGGAACTCAGGAACAGTCGTAGACCGTCGAGTCGGGGGTGTGCGCGAACTTGTAGCTCTGCACCGCTTCCGGGGCGCCGTGGACCTCGATGGGCTCCTCGGTGATCACCTCGTCGGCGATGCGGAACGACCTGACCTCGGCGATGTCCGGGTCCTTGGTCGTCACCAGCACGTAGTGCGCGCCCGGCAGCCCCAGCTGCGAGGCGATCCCCGCGTCGGAACGCGAAGGATAGGCCTCGGTGTGGGTGTGCGAGTGGTAGGCCACGACGACTTCCTCGTCGTTGTCCCACATCTGGTCGTAGACCTGCTTCCACTCCTCCGAGTCGAACTCGTAGAAGGTCGTGGAGCGGGCAGCGTTGACCATCGGGACGTGCCTCTTCGGCTCTCCCGTGCCCTCGGGGCCCGCGATGAGGCCGCACGCCTCGTCGGGGTGGTCAGCCCGGGCGTGCGCGACCATCGCCTCGACCAGTTCATGCGCGATCCGCAACACGCAAGCAAGCGTACACGCGGCGCGAGGAGGCCAGAAGCCCTCGCTCAGACCGTGAGACACACCCCTCCACCTGCAACTGGAGGGAATAAACGGGCGGGCGTGAACACCGCTCGCGCACGCGGCCCACCGGCCCCGCAGGTGCATTACGCTCACCACTATGTCCGTCACGCTGCCGCGCACGCCCCTGTACACCGACCACTACGAGTACACGATGCTCGAAGCGGCCCTCCGCGACGGCACCGCCGAGCTGCCTTGCGTCTTCGAGGTCTTCGGCCGCCGCCTCCCCACCGGCCGCCGCTACGGCGTCGTCGCCGGGATCGGGCGCCTCTCCGAGGCCATCGAGCGGTTCCGCTTCGAGGACTCGGACCTCGACGACCTCACCTCCCGCGGCGTCGTCAAGGAGTCGACGGCCGCATGGCTCGCCGACTACCGCTTCAAAGGCGACATCGACGTCTACGCCGAAGGGGAGCTGTACTTCCCCGGCTCCCCCATCGTGACCGTATCCGGGACGTTCGCCGAGTGCGTGCTCCTGGAGACCCTGACCCTCTCGATCCTCAACCACGACAGCGCGATCGCCAGCGCCGCCGCCCGCATGGTCACCGCCGCGCGGGGCCGCCCGATCCTGGAGATGGGGTCGCGGCGCACGCACGAGGCGGCGGCGATCGCCGCGTCGCGGGCCGCGTACCTGTCCGGGTTCGTGGCGACCTCGAACCTGGAGGCGGGGCGGCGCTACGGCGTGCCGACGTCGGGGACGAGCGCGCACGCGTTCACGCTGCTGCACAAGTCCGAGGTGGAGGCGTTCCAGGCGCAGATCGACGCGTTCGGCACCGACACGACGCTGCTGGTGGACACGTACGACATCACGCAGGGCATCCGGAACGCGATCGAGGTGGCCGGGCCGCGCCTACGGGCCATCCGCATCGACTCGGGCGACCTGGACGTGATGGCCACGGGCGCACGCGAACAGCTCGACGGGCTGGGCGCGCTCGACACGAAGATCGTCGTCTCGGGCGACTTGGACGAGTTCTCGATCGCGGCGCTGGCGGCGGCCCCTGTGGACATCTACGGGGCGGGCACGGCGGTCGTGGTCGGCTCGGGCGCGCCGACGGCGCAGCTGGTATACAAACTGGTCGAAGTGGAGGGACGCCCGGTCGCGAAGCGCTCGGAGCACAAGGGCACCAACGGGGGTCGCAAGATCGCGGTGCGCCGCCACAAGCCGACGGGCACGGCGGTCGAGGAGGTCGTGGTGTCGCAGGGGGAGCCCGCTTCGCACCCCGGGGACAAGCGGCTGCAGGTGCCGCTGTTCCGCGGCGGGGAGCTGGTGGGGCAGCCGTCGCTGGAGGAGTCGCGGGAGCTGCTGCGCCAGCGGCTCATCTCGATCCCTTGGGAGGGGCTGAAACTCTCGCCCGGCGATCCGGCGATTCCGGTGGTCCAGCTGCACGGGGGCGAATAGCGGCGGCGCTTTCGGGATACGATCGGTGCGCCCCTGTCCGCGTTCCCACCCCGCTGTGGCCTTCTTTACGACAGTGCCTTCGTATCCCCGAAAGGAACCGCCCCAATGGTGTTCAGCAAGCTCAAGGCCATTCTCGGTAGTGGCATCCAAGTCGACACGCTCCTGCACGAGAAGCACGTGGTCCCCGGCGGTGTCCTGAAGGGCGAGGTGCGGATCTCCGGCGCCGAAGTGGACGCCGCGGTGGAGAGCGTCGCGATCGAGTTCACGGCCCTGGTCGAGGACGACAGCAAGGGCGAGGACGCGGCCGGCGTCGTGCACGACTACTTCAAGGCCGAGATCTCGGGCAAGTTCGACCTGGCGAAGGGCACGGCGCACCCGATCCCGTTCGAGGTGCAGGTGCCTTGGGAGACGCCGTTCAACAACGTCGACCAGCGCCCGCTGGTGGGCGGCATGAAGCTCGGCGTCTCGACGCACCTGTCGCTGGACCAGGCCCTGGACAAGGGCGACCTGGACTGGCTGACGGTGGAGGCGCTGCCGGTGCACAAGGCGGTCTGGGAGGCGCTGGAGGCCTTGGGCTTCGCGTTCCAGGAGACCGACCTGGAGCTGGGCACGATCCAGGGCGCGACGGTGCCGTTCTACCAGGAGGTCGAGTTCTGGGCGACCGAGGGCGAGTTCCACGGCCGCATCCGCGAGCTGGAGGTCGTGTTCGTGGCGGGCGAGGCGAACACGGACGTGGTGTTCGCCGCCGACAACTCGGCGGAGCTCCTGGCGCCGGACCTGAACTCGACGATCCGGTTCTCGCTGCCGAGCGCCGCGCCCGGTGACGTGACCGAGACGGTGAAGGCGCAGCTGACGCAGCTGGCGGCCCAGAAGGGCGCATAAGCCCAGGTCAACGCTTCGGAGGGCGGTTCCGCGACGTGTCGCGGGGCCGCCCTTCGGCGTGCTCTGCACCTTTGCGGCTTCGCAAGCGTGCGCCGCGGCCGAAAAGAAATCGGGGATCGGGCTTGCACATGGCCTACGTATACGTATAGTCTCTACGTATACCGAGAACGACCCCTGGAAGGAGGTTAAGATGCCGTCATGCCCAACAAGACGATCTACGTCGCCGACAAGGACCTGCCCCTCTACACCCGAGCGCAGGAACTCGCGGGAGGCAACCTCTCCAAGGCGATCTCGACGGCGCTCAAGCGCTACGTCGACGCCGAGGAGGGCCGCCTGGAGGGCTACGAGGAGATCACCGTCCCCGTCGGCCCGGGCTCCGGACGCAAACGCCAGCGCCAGCGCTTCACCGGCGTCAAGATCGGCGAATGGGTCCGCTCGAACGAGAAGAAGGCGGAGATCTACCGGGTCTACCGCTCCCGCTCGGGCAAGTTCGTGATCCACATCGAGAAGACGCCCGACTACGTCCACGAGACGAACGAGACCGGCTGGCGCAAGCTCCTCGGCTTCGGCGAGCAGAGCTACGCCATGAACTACGGGGACGCCACCCTCGAGGTCGTCGACACGCTCGACGAGCTCAAGGCGAAGATCCCGGCCGAGCTGTACCAGATGGTCGCCGCCACGGCGGAAGCGCCGCCGGTGCAGGACCTCGACATCTAGCCGGACCGGCACCGCCTCCGTCGACCTGACGGCCCCGGGCACGTCCCGGTAGCCGACCGCACCCTCCGCAAGGCACGCCCGCCGGGGCGGAGCCCTGCCCACCGACAGTCCACATTGCACTGTCACTGATCCCGGACATCGAGGTGAAACCGTGTTCGACCTGGGAATGGTGCTCACGCTCTACCCGCCGCCGCACCGGCTTTCACCGGAACTGACGCCACGTCAGGTCGATGTCAGCGCCATGTCAGCGGCCCCGGCCAAAGTACTCACATGCCCGGCGAGGGAAACCGAACCGGAACCGGAACAAGAACCAGAAGACCCCCGAAAGCAGGAATCATGACCACCCAGCCGATCGCCATCGAAGCCCGCAACCTCACCAAGTCCTACGGCGAGAAGTCCGTCCTCGGCGGCGTCGACATCTCCGTCCCCGAAGGCACCATCTTCTCCCTGCTCGGCCCCAACGGCGCCGGCAAGACCACGACGGTCAACATCCTCACGACCCTCATCCCCGCCAGCGGCGGCGACGCGTTCATCAACGGCAACCACGTCGTGGGCGATGCCGACGCGGTGCGCAAGAGCATCGGCGTCACCGGCCAGTTCGCGGCCGTCGACGGCCTGCTCACCGGCCGCGAGAACCTTCACCTCATGGGTCGCCTGCACCACCTGGGCAAGGCGGAGACCAAGCGCCGCACCGAGGACCTGCTGGAGCGGTTCGACCTCATGGACGCCGCCAAGCGCGCCCCGGCCACCTACTCGGGTGGCATGAAGCGCCGCCTCGACATCGCGATGTGCCTCATGGGCGACCCGAAGGTGATCTTCCTGGACGAGCCGACCACCGGCCTCGACCCGGCCGGCCGCCGCGTCGTCTGGTCGATCATCCGCGAACTCGTCAAGGGCGGCACCACGATCTTCCTGACCACGCAGTACCTCGAGGAGGCCGACGAGCTGGCCGACAAGATCGCGGTCCTCAACGGCGGCAAGATCGTCGCCGAGGGCACGCCGGAGGAGCTCAAGCGACTCGTCCCCGGCGGCCACGTCAAACTCCGGCTGCACCGCGGCGACCAGGTCCAGAAGGCCGTGGAGATCCTCGCCGCCACCGTCTCCGACACGGACCCGCTCGGCGTCCAGGTCGCCGCGGACGGCTCGGTCGAATCGCTGCGCAAGATCCTCGACACCATCGACCGCGAGGGCATCGAGGTCGACGAGCTCACCGTGCACACGCCGGACCTCGACGACGTCTTCCTGACCCTCACCGGCCACACCACGAACATCGAAGCCGCGGTCTCCGCGTAACCCGCCCCCTGAACCTTTCACCAACGCCCACAAGGAGCCTTCCGATGAGCACCCTCGCCTACACCGTTTCCGACACCTCCACGATGCTGCGCCGCCAGTTCAAGCACATGCTGCGATACCCTTCGCTGACCCTCATGCTCGTCGGCATGCCGGTGGTCTTCCTCCTCCTGTTCGTCTACGTCTTCGGCGGGACGATCGGCGACGGCCTCGGCGGCCCGACCGGCGGCCGCGAGGCGTACCTGACCTACCTGACGCCCGGCATGCTCCTGATGGCGGTCGTCGCCGCCGTGCAGGGCACCGCGATCAGCGTGGCCATGGACATGACCGAAGGCATCATCGACCGCTTCCGCACCATGTCGATCGCCCGGGTCTCCGTCCTCACCGGACACGTGATCGCCTCGGTCATCCAGTCGTTCCTGTGCATCGCCGTCACGCTCGGCGTCGCCGTCGCGATCGGCTTCCGCCCCGAGACGGACGCGCTCGGCTGGCTCGGCCTCGCCGGTGTGATGCTGCTGATCTCCTTCGGTCTGACCTGGCTCACCGTCGGACTCGGCATGGCCGCCAAGACCGTCGAGGAAGCCTCGAACACCCCGATGCCGCTGATGCTGCTGCCGTTCTTCGGCTCGGCGTTCGTGCCCACCGACTCGATGCCCACCGTGGTCCAGTACTTCGCCGAGTACCAGCCCTTCACCCCGTTCATCGAGGTCGTCCGGGCGCTCCTGTTCGGCAACGCGGTCGACGGCCTGGACCTGGGCCTGACCATCGCCTGGTCGCTCGCCTTCGCGCTGCTGGGCTACGTGATCTCGAAGAAGAAGTTCAACAAGCGCTAAGCGCCGCAAGCCAACTCGAAACACCCGAGCCCGGCCCCGCACCACGCGGGGCCGGGCTGTTTCCATGCCCGCGCACGCCGGACGGTTCGAACGACCGGAACGCCACCGTCGTCCGGCCCGGCACCGGCCGCGTGACGGCCGGCATAGCAGCGCTCAGGAACGATGAATCCGCGCCGGGGCCCTCGTCTGCACGGGTGTACCGACCACACCTGGAGGACCCGCATGACCGCGCCGCAGCCCAAGGGCCCGCACTCGTACTTCCCCTCGATCGAGCAGAAGTACGGCCGCCCGATCGCCGACTGGCTCGCCGACATCGCCGCGAGCGACCTCGACGGCCACAAGCCCCTCGTCGACTGGCTCAAGGCCGAGCACGGCATGGGACACGGCCACGCGAACGCCCTGGTCACGTACCAGCGCAACCCGGGCAAGTGGCCGGTCTACACCGCCGGATGAGCGAGCGTCCGACCTCGTCCGTGGTCTCGCCGAACATGCCGTCGCCGAGCGGTTGGGACGCGGTCGTCCCCGATGGTGCGGTGCGGGTTTCGGGGCTGCGGTGTCGCCTGGTGCGGGAGTGGTGTACCCATGGGGCATGGTTCTCCCTGCTGCAGTGGTCGCGCCCGTGATGGTCGAAGTCGGTCGAGGACATCGCCTGGCGGTGCGCCGACGCGGGGACGGCGGTGTGCCGCTGCTGCTCGTCCACGGGTTCCCGTGCACCAGCCGGATCTGGTCGCACAACCTGATCCCCTTGGCCGAAGCGGGATTCGACGTGGTCGCCCCGGACCTGCGCGGCTACGGCGACTCCGATTTCGCGCCCGACGACTTCTACGACTTCAACGCGTTCAACACCGACCTGACCGGGCTGCTCGACGCCCTCGGGTGGGACAAGGCCGTCGTGGCCGGGCACGACCTCGGCGCGATGATCGCCATCGACATGGCGACCCGCCACCCCGACCGGGTCGAACGCCTGGTCGTCCTCGACGACTCCATGCCCGAACTCGACGAGGCGTTCACCGCCGCCGGCATCCCGGCCGGACGGCCCAAGCCCGCCGTGTACGACTACCAACGCCGCCAAGGACTCCACGCCGACGAGCTGGTCGCCGAACTCGACACGCCCGAGCGCCGCCGCCGCTACATCGGCGAGTTCTTCGGGCACCGCATGTGGTGCCCGCCCGACGCGTTCGACGAGGACGACCTGGCCTATCTGACCGAGCCCTACGGCGACGCGGCCCGGCTGCGCGCTTCGTTCGCCGACTACGAGGTCGTCATGGGCGCCAGGAAGCTCTCCGCTCCCGAGATGACCGACCGCCCCGTCCCGCACCGGACCCTCGTCCTCGTCGGCGCCGACCAGGTGACCCTCGGCGAGCACATCGAGGAGAAGTGCGCCATCGCCTTCCCCGCCGCGGTCGGCCCCTTCTGGGTCAAGGGCGCCGGGCACTTCATGCCCTGGGAACGGCCCGAGATCGTCAACCGCGCCATCGCCGCATTCTGCGGCGACCTCCTGGCCGCCTGAGACGCAACGAATCGCTCGATGCGCTTCCGCAGCAGCGGTCGACCTCCTCGTACAAAAGCGTGAGCCCGGCCGCGACACATCGCGGCCGGGCTTTGGTTGTAGCCCTTCCTAAGCGGGTGTGGCTCAGGAGGCTCGTCAAGTCACCGGCCGAGAGGTCGAACACCGGGGAGGCGTCGCCGAGCTTCGAGTCGCGGACGTGGAAGCCGTCGCCTTCAGGGCAGGCGGCCAGTTCGACACAGTCCGTGTTGTTGCCCGGTCCGCTGCGCGTGCTCTTACGCCAGGCTCGGCGGAGTTCCACGCAGTTCGAGTCGTTGCCCGGTCCGCTGCGGGGGCTCTTACGCCAAGCCGTTACGTTGGTCATTTAGGTACTCCCTCAGTGGAATCGATTTTGCCCACAGGGCTCGCCAGACTTCATCGTAACGCGCGATCCGGTTGGTCTCTTCGATGCACCAGCTCTCATCGAGAACTTCCGTATAGACGAATGGAGGGCTGCCGAACTCGGCGCCCCCGGGCTTGTATGTCGAAAAAGCGCTTGCGCCTTCGGGGTAGGGACCGGTAAGGATACGGATCTCCCAGCCTGCGATCGAGTTGAGTTCAACCAGGCGGTCGACCTGCCCTTGCCGATGGACGTCCGAGAGCAGCTGGAGGTCCCGGATCGCCTTATCGCCGATAAGCAGCTGTACCTTCGGGTTGTCGGTGCGATTGAGCAGCCCCTCCTGCCGCCCTCGCTTGAACGACCATCCCGGGTTCAGCTCTTCCTGGTTCGTCTTCCATGCCAGGGGCAGGAAATGGAAGTGGTATGCCCGAGTCTGGGCGATGCCCGGGACGAACACCGGCTCCCACTTTCGGATCTGGCCGTTCGAGAGCTCGGCCATGCGCAGGCACATCGCATTGAAGCGGCGGTCGGAGCGGAAGTTCTGCACGTGCTCGTTCTCGGCGATCTGGATCATGTACGCACGCAATTCATCGTCCATGCCGAGATTCGCGGCGAGGGCCCACATCTGGCCGACATCAGGACACTTCTCGCCACGCTCCCACTTGGCGACGGTCTGGTCACTTCGCTTGACGAACCTTCCGACAGCTGACTGACTGAGCTTCCTCTCGAGTCGGCGGATTCGGATTTCCCTGCCCGGGAGCCACTTTGCGAGCCTCGATGATGGCACGGTGGGTTGCCTCCTGCCTCAGCGGATTTCATGCTGGCTTCCAATGATGACATTGCGTTGCAGCAAGGTGGACACCTGTCACAGACGGCACTCCTAAAGCACGCCATACAAATGCACCTATAGAAAACAGGCCCTATTTACTAGGGGTTCAAAGCAAGGCGCTCCCGACTCACGGCAGGAATCACCTGGTCAGCGGCTTGCGCGCTCCGTAGGTTGAAGAGGTCCCGGCTCGGCAGTACGCCAGGGATCTGTCGGATATCCGACAACATCCGAAGTGGAGTGAGTGCAATGAAGACCGCTGAACCTTCCGATCCGCTGCTGCGCGGACGATTCACGGACGGCCGCAATGAGTTCTGCGTCCGCGCATCGAGTGAACCTTTCTCAACCTGAGTGACGCTCTTTGTGGTTGAGAGCGGCGACCGCTCGGGCGATCTGGGTTGCCCGGTGTGGGTCGCAGCGGAGTTTC